>JAPLSS010000881.1 GCA_026398515.1 Candidatus Sumerlaeota bacterium
GCGATCGCCAGAATGGAAGGCACGAACACCGAGGACACGCGGTCGGCGAGCCGCTGGATCGGCGCCCGGCCGCCCTGCGCCTCGCGCACCAGGCGGATGATCTGCGCCAGCGCCGTCTGCGATCCGACGCCAGTGGCGCGCGCCTTGAGCCGCCCTTGCAGGTTGATCGTCGCGCCGAAGACCCGCGCGCCCGGCGCCTTGTCCACCGGAATCGATTCGCCCGTCAGCAAACTCTCGTCCACGGACGATCCCCCGGCCACGACCTCGCCATCGACGGGAATGCGTTCGCCGGGCCGGACCACCACGAGGTCGCCGGGGCGGACGGCGCCGGCGGGCGCGTCTCGCTCGCGTCCGTCCGCGTCTTCCACGTGGGCGATCTTCGGCGAGAGGTCCATCAGCCGCCGAATCGCCAGCGAGGCGTGGCTGCGCGCGCCGGCCTCGAGCATCTTGCCCAGCCGGATGAGCGTGATGATCATCGCCGACGTTTCAAAATAGACGTGTCCGCCAGCCCCTGGCATCAGCAGAACGCCAACCGAATAGAAGTAGGCGGCGGAGGAACCCATCGCCACCAGAACGTCCATGTTGGCGCTTCGGTTGCGCACGCTCTTCCAGCCCCCGACGTAGTAGCCCCATCCCGTGTAAAACTGCACCGGCGTGGCCAGCGCGAACAGCAGCCAGTTGAACCGCGCCGAATCCGCCCACGGGCCGAGCGCGTGGAAATCGCGCGCCATGCTGAGGAGGAAAAGGGGGATGGTCAGCGCCGCGCCAACCCAAAAGGCGCGGCGCTGGCGGCGCGCTTCAGCTTCGCGCGCCTGTTGTTCGACGTCCTCGATGGGTTGATCTTCCGCGGGCAGGACCAACCGGTAGCCGGCGGCTTCGACCGCCGCCGCCATGGCTTCCAGCGTGGCGATAGTGGGATCGTATTCGACCGTCGCGGTTTCGGTCGCCAGGTTGACCGAGGCCGACGCCACCCCGCCGGCGTTCTTGCGCAACGCGCGTTCGACCGCCTTGGCGCAGTTGGCGCACGTCATCCCGACGACGGGCAGGTCGATGGTCCGCGCCGCGGCGGCTTCGGTTGGATTGGACTCAGTCATGCGCGCTTGGCCCCGAATGCTCACGGCGCCGGGGCGAAGTCGATTTCCTCGAGGACGCCGGCGATCGCGTCCCACGTCGCCGGCGCCTGCCAGCGAAACGTAGCGCGTTTCGCCGGAACGTCGACCTCGACCCGCTCAACGCCCGGGGCCTTGCCGACCTCGCGCTGGATCGTCGCCGCGCAGTGGCCGCAGGAGATGTTAGGAATCGTAACGGTCTTCTCGCTCATGCGGCTTGTCCGGTCGCGGATGCAGAGGCGCCAGCGGCTCGATCGGCCTCTGCGCCTCGTGCCGCGGCCCCTCGGCGTGGATTGAATAAGGCGGCGCCGCGCTGCCGGTCTTCCTCAAGCGCAACCGCCTGGGCGTTATCATCTCCTCGTGCGGATGAATCCTGTGGCCGAAAGACACCTTGCCCGCTCCCGGGGTTTGCGCGCCCTTCCCGAGAGGGATGCGAAACGGCAACGAACTCGTATGACGCATCGTCGTTCCCTCCTTTCTTCCACTGATTCTTCTTCTACCATATCCTCGGCGGCGGGTCAACGGATTGCGGAATGAGAGGGGGCGCAGGTTTTGAGTGGCGTGGGCTTTCCAGCCTGCGATTCCCGCGCTATCCGCTTTCGTTCCATTCACAGGCTAGAAAGCCTATGCCACTACCGCTGGCACTTGGGGCAAAAGAACGTGCTTCGCTGTTGCTGCACGATGCGCTGGATGGGCGTTCCACACATGCGGCACGGCTCGCCGGCGCGGCCATAGACGCGAAGGTATTTCTGATACGAGCCGACGCGCCCCTCGGAATCCTGGAAATCGGAAAACGTGACGCCGCAGCAGCGGATCGCCCGGCGCAGCACGCGGCGCGTCTGCGCGTGAAGACGGCGGATTTCGTTCTGATTCAGACTGTCGGCCGGCCGTCGCGGATCAATCCCCGATGCGAACAGGATCTCCGACGCATAGATGTTGCCGATCCCCGCCACGCGGCCCTGGTTCATCAACCACGGCTTGATCGGCTGGCGGCCGCCCTGGAGAAGGCGCGAAAGCCCCCTCGCCGTGAAGCGTCGTTCGAGCGGCTCCAGCCCCGTTGGCGCGGCCTCTTCCAACGACCGGAAAAGGCTCGCCACGCCCAGCCGCCGGACATCGAAAAAGGAAAGCGTTCCGTGATCGAACGCGATGCGCAGGCGCGGTTTCCCTTCGCGCTCCATCGAAGCGCTCCGCTCGGCCCAGATCAACCGCCCCGTCATCCTCAAGTGAACGGCGAGCCAGAGCGCGCCGACTTCGTCCTCAGCCGTTATCAATTCGAACAAGGCCATTTTTCCCCGTCGGATGACCTGACGAACCACGCGCCCAACAACCGCCGTTCCCTCCAATGGCTTCAGTTTCGCGTCCAGCACGTCGAACGAACGCACAACGCGCCCACACAGCCGTGGCGCCAGCTGGGAGACGATGGTTTCGACTTCGGGCAGTTCCGGCATGGTTGTAAAGCAGCGCCGGCTGTAAGGCAGCGCTGGCTGTTCCGCCGGCGAGTCCTTCCGTGGCGCCGCCGCCGAACCAAAGATTCCCGGCTGGACACCCGGCGCTACATTTGTATAGTCTGCCCTCGTCAACTCTGCAAGAGATGCTCCTCTTTCATCGTGGAAAGGCAGTGCGCCAGCGCCCATGGACTTCGGCATTATCGACAACACGCAAAGCCCCCAAGCGAAGTGGCGCGCCACGGGCCTGAAGACCGTGAAATGGTCGGACGGATTCTGGGCGCGGCGGTTCGAGCAGGTCCGCCACGTCGCCCTGCCGCATCTGTGGAAGGGCATGCACGATCCGGCGCGGGGCCACGTCGTCACGAACTTCCGCATCCTGGCCGGCCTGGAGGAAGGGCAATACGAAGGCTCCAACTGGCAGGACGAGTGGGTCTACAAGTGGGTCGAGGCGGCGGCCTACGTCTACGCGGCCACCGGCGACGCCGAACTCGACCGTCAGATGGATGAACTGATCAGTCTGGTGGCGCAGGCGCAGGCGCCGGACGGCTACCTGAGCTGCAACATTCTGAAATATGGCGAGCGCCTGGTCGTGCCGCGGCGTCACGAACTCTACAACATGGGCCACCTGATCACCGCCGCCTGCGCGCACCATCACGCTACCGGCAAGCGCAACTTCCTCGACGTCGCGATCCGGTGCGCCGACTACCTGCACGGCGTCTTCGTCCCGTTGAAGGAAGAGCACGCCAATTTCAGCGTCACCAAGTCCTACCTCATGGCGGTCGTCGATCTTTATCGTGTCACCCGCGACGCGCGCTATCTCGATCTGGCCGGCGTATTCATCGACCTCCATGGCCGAAAGCGCCCCCGTCCCATCGAACGCGAGCCGGTGTTCCAGCGCGTCCCGGATTTCAACGACCTGCGCGAACTCAATGGCACGGACATCAGGCAAAGCCGCGTCCCCCTGCGCGAAGAGAGTTTCGCCGTCGGCCACGCGGTCAACTCCATGTATCTCTATTGCGGGGCCGCCGACTACGCGATGGAGCGCGACGATCCGGAATTGCGCGCCGCGCTGGAGCGCATCTGGACCGATTTGGTCACGCGCAAACTGTATGTGCACGGCGGCGTCTGTCCCTTGCAGCACGGCGTCTCCATCCGCGGCGACGTGGTCGGCGAGGCGCATGGGCGCGAGTACGAGCTGCCCAACACGCGCGCCTACAACGAGACCTGCGCCCAGATCGGCTCGTTCATGTGGAACTGGCGGCTCCTGCTGATGACGGGCGAGGCGCGCTACGCCGACGTGATGGAACTGCAACTCTACAACAGCATCCTGGCGTGCGTGAGCCTCGACGGCGACGCCTGGTTCTACACCAACCCCTTGCGTTGGCACGGCGAGCACGAATCCAACGTCGGCGGCAAGTTCCATCACACGCGCTACCAGCCGGTCAAAGCCCACACCTGCTGCCCGACCAACCTGACGCGCGCCATCGCGGGCCTGCATGGCTATCTCTATTCGGTGAACGCGGAAGGCGTCTCCCTGGATCACTACGGCCCCGGAGTGTTCGACGGCGCGTTGGCCGACGGGACGCCCGTGCGCCTCCGCCAGGAAACGGACTATCCGTGGGACGGACGGGTGCGGATTACGCTTGAGCGCGCGCCTGGCCGGGAGATGCTCTTGCGGGCGCGCATCCCCGGTTGGGCGGAAGGCGGCGCGCGGGCCGTCGTGAACGGCCAGCCGCATGAAAGCCGCCTCGCGCCTTCATCGTATCTCGAACTGAGACGTCGGTGGCGCGCCGGCGACGTGGTCGAACTCGATTTGCCCATGGACGTTCAACCGCTCAGGGCGCATCCGCAGATTGACTCGTGCCGGAACGCCGCGGCCGTCCGGCGCGGGCCGATCCTCTATTGCCTGGAGTCGCCCGATCTGCCCGCGGGCGTTTCGATCGCGCAGGTCCGCATGCCGCGCGAGCCGGATTTGCAGGCGCGCTATGATCCGGATCTGCTCGGGGGCGTGACTGTTCTGGAAGGCGCGGCGCTGGCCGACGATCCCGAGGACTACGACGGGCCGCTCTACCGCCGGGCGCGCCCGGGCCGGCCGCGGCCGATTTCGATTCGCATGATTCCGTACTACGCCTGGGCCAACCGCGGCGTGACGGAGATGGCGGTATGGATTCCATTGGCGTAGAAAGGGGAGAGTTCGTAGCGCGGCCAGGGCCGCAACCAAACCTTCTCACCACAAAGAACACAAAGAGCACAAAGAAGAATGAATTTCCGCACTGCCGTAAGTCCTTTTCTTTTGTGCTCTTTGTGTTCTTTGTGGTGGAAGAATCTTCTCGGAAAAACAAGATTCTGGAGCTTAGCAGTTTAGGGCGCCGCCGCGCTCATCATCCCATTCGGAGGAGAGATTTGTCATGAATCTGGTTCTGATCGTCACCGACACGTTCCGCGCCGACTACCTCGGCTGCTACGGCAACCCGTGGATCAAGACGCCGAAGCTCGACGCCTTCGCGCGCCAGTCCGTCTCCTTCACCAGCGTCCACGGCGAAGGGCTGCCGACCATGGAGGCGCGCCGCGTCTTCATGACCGGCCGCGGCATTCTGCCCTTTGAAGACGAGCCGCCCCTGATCGGCCTGGACCCCACGCTCGCCGGCTGGCGTCCGCTCAGCGAAACCGACGTCACGCTCGCGGATTTCCTCAGCCAGCGCGGCTATTTCTGCGGCATGTCCACCGATCTCTGGCACTTCTTCAAGCCGAACCTCAACCTGCACCGCAATTTCCACATCTGGGATTTCATCCGCGGACAGGAAGCCGACCAGTGGCGCACCGCCCCGCTGAGCCGGCACGATCCACGCAAGCACATCCCCGCCCATCTTTACAATGAGAAGACCTACGAGCGGCGCATGCGCCAGTACCTGCAAAACACCGACTGGTGGCAGGGCGAGGAAGACTACTTCGCCGCCCGCACCATGCGTTCCGCCGTCCAGTTCCTCGAAAACAGCCGCGACCGCGCGCCTTTCTTCCTCTATGTCGACACCTTCGATCCGCACGAGCCGTTCGACCCGCCGCGCCAATACGCCGAAATGTACTGCGACAAACTCCCGTGCGAGCGGCCGCTGTGGGGCTATGGCGTCGACGCCGCCAAGACGCGCGACGACGACATCCCCTGGATCAAGGGGTGCTACGCCGGCGAAGTTTCGTTCGTCGACAACTGGGTCGGTTTCCTGATCGACGCCATCGACCGCATGGGGTTGGCCCAGGACACGGTGGTGGCTTTCACCACCGACCACGGGACCGAATTCAAAGAGCACGGCCGGATGATGAAGAGCCCCGCGCAGCTGTACAGCAACATCACCCGCCTGCCGCTGATCGTTCGCGCGCCAGGGCAGGAGGCGCTCGCCGGCAAGAAGGTCGACGCGCTGATCTCCGCCACCGACCTCGCCCCGACTCTCCTGCGCCTCATCGGCGAAACGCCGCCGGAGACGATGAACGGGCTGAATTTCTGGCCGACCGCGACGGGGGAGAAGGCCGAAATCCGCGATCATCTCGTCATGGGCTTTGGCCGCGCGGGCGCGGTGCGCAATCACGACTGGCTCCTTCACACGCTGGCGCAGCCGAACGCCAAGTACGGCGGGGGAGAAAAGCAGGCGCAGCCGGCGCTGTTCGATCTGAAAGCCGATCCGGAAGAGACGCGCAACGTGATCGACAAGCGTCCGGAGGCCCGCCAGCGCATGCTCGCCCTGGCGCGCAAGCTCTGGCCGGAAGCGGTGTGACAACGCCGCATTGCTCCCGGCAACCGCACGCCTTCGGGTGTCTGAGGCAGCTGCATGGCGGCATGCGCCCAGGAGCGTCTCTTGTCGTCGTACTTGATTGACTTCTCCGTAAGGATGCGTTATTCACGATACAGCTGTTTGGCGTAGTCTGTTGTTTGCGGCGGATTCCCGCTGCCGAAGCGTCTTCTTCCCTGCAAAGGGGGTATGGCTCCGGTGCGCAGGCCTTCGGCTTCCAGCCCTTTGATCTCCGCCGTTTTGGCGCTTCCCGTTTCCTTCGGTTCCGCGGCAACCGTCCGAATCGCCACGGCCGCCCGGAAGCGGTTCGGGGACTCCAGGGCGGAGAGCCAAGCCTCTCTCCACTTCATCGCCAGACAGATCCCGGATTACGCCGGCGTTATGGCGTCAAGGGGGTCATGACCATGAGCCACAACCGAATCGAAACCGTCTTGGTCGTCGGACTGATTCTCTTCGCCGTCGGCGCAATCGCCCAAACGGTGACGCTGAACCGCCCGCTGGGCGCTCATGAGACCGCCGGCTTTCTTGGCATGACTCCCGAAGGTCGGTCCGCCGTCTATCATGTCCTGTACGAGGATGAATATGCCCCCCCGGCGCAGGCGAAGGAGTGGATTTATACGGTTCCGGACGCCGGCGGCGCGTCTCACGAAGTGTTCCAAGCGACAGGTGAGTTTCTTGGGGATCACGCGATTGCATCTAGTGGTTACATAGTGGCGCGGCTATTCACACGCTCCGCGTGGGATGGGAGTGCGACAATTCAGCGTCTGGTCAGTGTGAACTTGACGGACGGGACTACCACGGATCTCAACAACGGAGTGCCGGGCGAGGGCTACAACGGGGAGACCCTTCAGCTGACCGCCGACGGGCGCACCCTTGTCTTTCGCCAGAGCACGGAGTTGGATGGCCAGGTTTACAATCTCTATAGCGTCCCGGCGGCCGGCGGCCCGTGGGTCAAACTGAACGGCGACACCGGCCTCGGCGTGGTGGAGAAGGTGCTGATCACGCCTGACCAAACCCGCGTAGTCTACGCCGAACAAACGTTGGACTACAAGTGGCCCGCCATCTATGTCATCCCCATCGGCGGCGGAACCTCGCAGAAACTGACGCCTGCCGACGTTACGGACGTGCGGCAGTACGAGGTCACATCCGACAGCCAGACGCTTGTTTATCGGGCGGTGGCTCAGGTCTACAAGAGGGCCGAATTGTACTCGGCGCCACTGAGCGGCGGAACGCCCACGAAACTGAACCGTCCCGTGGCCCCCAGCGCGGGCGTGAGCGGCATTTTCGGTTTCACCCTCAGCCCGCAGGGCGACCACGTGGCCTACGTCGGCACCCAGGATACCGCTGATGTCCTTGAGGTCTACACGGTCCCGGTGGCCGGTGGCGAGATCGTCAAACTGAACCCGCCGTTGGTGGCGAACGGCGACGTGAATCAGGATGTCCTTGCCTTCAGCCCGGACGGCGGCCACGTGGTCTATTATGCCGACCAGCAGGTTGACGGGCGGGAGGACATTTACTCCGTCCCGTCCCTTGGCGGCTCGGCCATTCGCCTCAATTCGGTCACGGAGCAGGCCAATCCCTCCTCATGGATGCAGCCTGTCTTCACGTCCGACTCCCGCTATGTGTTCTGGAAAAACACCGGCACGATGATTGATCGCTCACGCCTCGATACCACCGAGACGCTCCAGTTGTTCTACGGCGCCATCAAACTGAGCGCCGATGAACGCCATCTGATTAGCTGGTCGACCCCCACTGAGATCCGGCGGACTCCGCTTTCCGGCACACCCGTGTTCCTCCTTAGCGATCCGCTGCCTGATGGCCGGATTGTGGACTATTGGCTGTCGCCGGACATGACGCGGTTCGTGTATGAGGCTTCGTCCTCGTCGGCCAGCGGCATCTTCTCCAAGCCCTGCGGGCTGACGCCCGAACTCGGCGCCGCCGCCGAGCAGCCGCCGGCCCAGATCGCCCTGGCGTGGTCCGACGATAGCCCGTGTTCGCCGACCCAGTACCTCGGCTTCGCCTACGACGTCTACGGGAGCCAGTTCGTCCAAAGGGGGTGGAACGGAACGATGTGGTTCCCTTTTGGTTGGTGGACGCGCGCCGGGCAGTTGGACGTGGGGCAGACCGGGGCTTATTTCGC
>JAPLSS010000834.1 GCA_026398515.1 Candidatus Sumerlaeota bacterium
TGACGCTCGTCGGCGGTCAACTCCACCACATACATCTTCTCCATGAGCGGCCACCCCATCGACAGGAATCTTCACAACAGGAACGGGAGCGTTCATGGACAAAGGTTAACCTATCAAAAAGAGATGGTCAAGGTACTAGGGTCCGCTGACGAATTGGAGCCGCTCGTATCACGGGCCGTCGCACGTCGAAGAGGCGCGGCGCTTCCACGACCTGTTTCGCCGGGTGGGCCGGCCGGGAATGGAGCTGGCCGTCCTGGAGTTCAACGCCGGCCCCGGGCGCGACCGACCGCTGTCGGCGTTCCCATCCGCGCTGATCCAGGCCGAGATGCTGCGGCAGTTCGCGCGCGCCGGGATTGTCACCGCGTGCCAGTGCCCGGCCGCTTCGACGCCGCCGGGAAACATGTCGCCGACGCGAAGCCTGATCGACGGCGCGACGCTTCAGCCGCGACCGTCCTACGACGTGTACCGCCTGCTAGGCGACGTCCCCGGCCGCAACGCCGTCCGCCTGGACGTCGATCCCTACCTGCCGGCGCTGGCCGTGGACGCGACGGAGGGCGGCGCGAAGGCGCTGGCGGTGTTCCTGCTTAATAAAACAGAGGTTTCCGTAAGCGTGTCTCTGGGCGTCGAAGGGGCGCTCTCTCTCCGCGCCGAGGCCAAAGCGCTGGTGGCGCGCAATCTCGCCGACGACCACGCGGAAGTGACGCCGCTCCCCGCGCGCGTCGAGGCCCAGACCGCCCGCATCGCTCTCCCGCCCTTCTCCTTTGTCCGGATCGATCTGCGAACCGCAAGCGGGCCGAACCAATAGCCCGCCGCGCGCCGCGGCCAGGCGCCGGTCCCGCACAAGCGCGGCCCGAAACCGAAACGACCGCATCTCGACCCAGCCGCGGACTTGTTCGAGGGAACTGAGTAGGCCGCTCCGAGAATCCCAGTAGGTTCTCCCTGCCGGGGTGGACTGGATGCTGGCTCGTTTCAACCAAACCCGGCCTCGGCAAGACCGGCCTACTTTTCACGCCCTCCCGAGTGACGCGGAGCGCCATGAACTGCTGTCCCCGGGATGCCAGTTGCCGGGGCGCGCTCGGCCTCGCCCGCAATGCATTCATCTGCGATATACGGATAGACGGGCGACCGGAAAACCGGATTCACGGTCGTTTCACAACCGGCTTATTCCCGGGCCTCTTCTCTGTGCGACGCTGGCCCCTTATCGAATGGGAAGAAACCGCGGACGGTCCGGAGTCCGGCGGACGGCACGAGCCTTGCTCCAATAGAGCGGAAGGCAAGGCCCCGCCGGGCGGGCGCGGGGCGTCCGACGCGGCGGAGCGGAGCGAAGGAGGCCGACATGTCGAAATGGAGCGAAAGCCGAAGCCGCTGGGCGGCGCGGGCAAACCGGTGGCTCGGCGATTTCGTGAGCTATTATAGCGAAGCGGCGTGGGCGGAGGCCGAGGAAAGGAACTGGATGATTCCCTACGAGACTTGCCCGTGGGAGTTTCCTTTTGGGCAACCCGAGGAAGAGACTTTCGAGGATCGCGTGCGGCGGATGACGGCCGCCGGTGCGAGGGAAGAGGCGTACCAGAGGGCTCGCGCTCAGTGGGACGCCGTCCCGTCCTGGGGACCCAAGTCCGCGGCCAAGGCGCCGGGGGAAACGCGGGAGGAAACTCGCGAAGAGAGTCGGGAGGCGTGGAGGGATAGGAAAGCCGCCTGAAGAAACGCTGAATCCTGGAAAAGCACGATAGAACACGGAAGAGTTGGCGGGACAGAGTCTAAACGAATTCAATAGTTCTAATAACAATAGAAGAATGGTGAAGGCGGGCGTGGGGGGGCGCTCCACGAAATCCCTTCGTCCGTGCGTCCGCGATTGGCGCGCGGTTCGGCCCAGGGCGCGCGGAGATTGTGCGGCGCTCTCCGGCGTTCCCTGTCGCGTCCCTCCGCGCGGCGGTCGACGGGGCGCGGCGGCGCGGTCAGTCCGCCCGATAGAGGCCGATGGCGTCGTCGGCCATGCCTTGGGCGCGCATATAGGAAACCAGGCGGGCGTGGAGATGGCGCGCGGCGGCCGGCTCCTTTTTGACGACGTTCTTCCGGCACTCGGGATCGTTCTGGAGATTGTAGAGAACGGGCGGGCGGACCTGGCGCCAGGCGCTGTACATCCAGCGCCCAGTGGTCGCCTGCGCCAGCGGGCCGGCGCCGGAGAGGGCAAGGTCGCGCGTCGGGACGCGCTTTCCTTGCACGAGCGGAAGGAGCGACCGGCCCACGATCCGTTCCGGCGCGGGGATGCCGAAGGCGTCGAGGATGGTGGCCGAAAGGTCCCAGGGCTGGGCGATGGCTTTGACGCGGCGGCCCTTCTTCGCGCCCGGGGCGCGGATGATCAGCGGGATGCGCGTCGTGTTGAGCGACAGGGGCATGTATTGTTTGGGGTCCTCCGGCGGGCGGCCGGCCGAGGCGACCAGCCCGTCGGCGCCGAGGACGGGCTGCTTGCGGATCATGTCGAGGTCGGCCGGGCCGGCGAAGGGGGTGCCGTGGTCGCTGGTGAAGATCAGGAGCGTGTCGTCGAGGATGCCGAGGCGCTCGAGGGTTTCGTAGAGACGGCCAAACCACGTGTCGACCATGGTGACCTCGCCGGCGTAGCGCGCGCGCATGTGCTTCAGTTCGCCATCCGTGATCCTCATCGCCTTGCGGAATCCGCCCGGCGGTGCCTCGAAGACGCGGCCTTCGTAATTGGGATCATACATGTCGGTGTAATACTGGGGCGGGTCCCACGGCTCGTGCGGGTCGAAGGTGTCGAGCCACAGGAAGAAGTCCGGGCGGCGGTAGTTCTGCGTGAGCCATTCGATGGCGATGGAGTACGTCTTCGGCGCAAACCAATCGGTTTCCGTTTGGCGTCCCGCGCGATTGACGAGAATCTGCCGCCAGTGGTCTTCCCGGTAACGGATCAGCTCGATGGGCACGGGGAGTTCCATCGGCACGTCGGCGGACATCCAGCAGCGGTCGCCTTCCTGCCCGCGGTTCAGCGTCCAGGCCGAAAAGTCCCGCTGAATCCCCGGCTTTCGGATGATCGTGTTCTGGACGTCGGAGATGAGCATCGAGGGAACGCCGCGTTTCCTCAGGTCGCCGACGAACGTGGCTTCGTCATCGGTCAGGGCGCTCCATTCGTTGAACGGCAGGCCGGGCCGGCAGTGGCCCATGAGGATGTCGCGCCGGGTAGGGCCGGTGGGAAACGAGCCGATGTAGGCGTTGTCGAAGACGGCGGCCTCCGCGGCGAAGCGGGCGAGGTGGGGGGTGTGAATCTTCCCCCACGGCGCGTCGCCGTAGACGCTGGCGTGATCGCGCCGAAACGTGTCGGCGATGACGAGAATGGCTTTCATGGATTCGACCTTTCCTGGGAATGGCGCGGCGCCGCGGCGCGGGAAGCGTCCACCGCCCGCGCCACCGTTCCCTTGATTGTGCTCGGAGCGCGCGGTATGCGCAAGAACCCTCTTTTCCCCGCGTCCGGCGAAGTCCGTCCCGACGGCTGTGGCTTGCCGTCGGTCGCTGGCCGTGTTACAAGAGCCGCAACGTTGGGCGCCGTGGGGCCGCCTGCGCTCCCAATTCTTTCTTAAAGAGGTTCCATAAATGCCAACCCAGTTGACTGACCGATGGAGATTCGCTCGCCGCGCCGCTTGCCTGGCGGCGGCGCCCCGGCATGGACTCATGGCTTTCTTGTTGCTCGGCCCCGCCGCGGCGTTCGCCGGCGAGGCGGCGCCGCCGCCGGACTCCGCTTCGGCCGCGGACAAGGGGCGGGTGGAAATTCTCCGCGACCGCTACGGCGTCCCGCACATCTTCGCCGACAGCCTGGCGGGGGCCTGTTTCGGGCAAGGCTATTGCCACGCGCAGGACAACCTCGAGGAAATCCTCGGGTTCTATCTGGAGGCGCGAGGCGAGGCCGCCAAGACGCTCGGCCAGAAGAAGCTGGAAGGCGACTACTTCAAGCGCGTCTTCCATATCGGCGAAATCAGCCGCCGTCTCTACGAGGCGATGGCGCCGGAGGAGCGCGGGGCCGTCGACGCGTACGCCGCAGGGATCAACCGGTTCCTGGCCGATCATCCCGACAAACGGCCCAATTGGTTTGCGGCGCCGGTCACGGGCCTGGACGTCGTCGCCGCCGGCAAGACGTATCAGTTGAGCCAGCAGTTGACCGAGGCGCGCCGCGACCTGACCGGCGTGGCGACGGCGGACCGGATGACCGACGAGGCGTCGAACATGTGGGCGATCGGCCCGAAGAAATCCAAACACGGCGAGGTGATGCTCGCCAGCGATCCCCATTTGCCCTGGCAAGGCCTGACCCAATGGCACGAGGCCCATCTCGTCGTCGGCGACCGATGGATTTACGGCGCGACCTTCTTCGGTTTTCCCGGGGTGGCCATCGGGTTCACCCAGGACCTCGCCTGGGGTTCGACGAACAACAGCGCCGACACGGCCGACGTCTATCGCGAAGAACTCGACCCCGCGAACCCGAATCGGTATCGCTACGAGGGCGACTGGCGCCCCATCGTCGCCGAGACCCTCCGGCTGGAGGTCCGCGAGCCGGATGGCACCATCCGAACGGTCGAGAGAACCGTGCGGCGGACTCATCACGGCCCTCTCCTGCAAGAGGACCCGGAGCGCGGCCAGGCGTTTGCCCTGCGGTTGGCCGGCTTGGAAGACGGCAACCTGGTCGCGGGCTGGATCGGCTGCTTCCACGCGACCCGGCTGGCCGATCTGGAGAAGGTGTTCGACGCGGAGCATCCCTTCAAGTGGCACCGCATCGCGGCCGATCGGTTCGGCGACATCGGCTACTACTACTTCGCCTCCACCCATCAGCGCAGCGACGACGTCCAGTGGAACGCGCCCGTCGACGGCGCGAGCGCGGCCACCGAGTGGGGCCCGCCCCTGTCCTGGCGCGACATGCCCCATCTCGTCAACCCGCCGTCGGGCTATCTGGTCAACTGCAACAACAACTCCTACACGGTCACGCGGGATTGCCCGCTCAAGCCGGAGTCCTATCCCCGCCATCTCATGAGCCAGAAGACCACGCTAACGCCGGACACCCGCGCGTATCGGGCCATCGAGTTGATCGAGGAATGCGGCCGGTTGGATTTCGCCGATCTGGAGCGCATCGCCACCGACATCAAGGCCCTGACGGCCCAGCCCTACATCGATCGGATCGTCAGCGCGTATGAACAGGCCGGCGACCGGTTCTCCGATCCCGATGGCCGTTTGAAGCGCGCCGTCGAGACGCTCAAGAGCTGGGACGGCATGGCGACCCCCGACAACCAGGCGCTGCCGATCCTGGCGGCGTGCCTGCAAGCGATGGCCGGGGCCGGCGGACGAGTCCAAGTCGAGCGTCTGCCCCCGCAGGCGGTTCTCCGCGGCCTGTCCGGGGCGCTGGATTTCATGGAGAAGGAATGGGGGTCGCGCGAGATCCCCTGGGGCCAGGTCCACGTGGTTCGCCGCGGCGCAACGGAGCTGCCCATGCCCGGCGCCGGCAACGTCAAGACGACCGATCCATTCACCACGCTGTTCATGGCGGGAGCGAAGAAGATCGACGGGGGCCGGCTCGTCTGCGACAGCGGCTCGTCCTGGACGCAACTGGTGAAGTTCCATGAGGGAGGCGTCGAGGCGAAGACGATTCTGCCGTACGGCGTCAGCAACGATCCGGCCTCGCCCCACTTCGCCGACCAGATGCCGCTGTTCGCCAAGCGCCAGTTGAAGCAGGCGCTTCTGACCCGGGGCGAAATCGAAGCCGCCGCGGAGAGCCGAACGACGCTCGTCTATCAGCCGTAGCGAGGGACCCGCGGAGGACGGGATCGGGCGACGGAGGGCTTGAGGTCCCCTAGTCGCCGGGAACAACGGGGGCGCTTGGGAAGGCGGCTCGGCGGACGTCGAAACGGAAGTTGAGTAATCGTATTCGCGGACTCCCTGTGGAGCAAGGGGTTCGGGGGATTTACTAGCGAGCGAAGGCCTCCAGGCCGGAGACGCGGGCCAGGGTGAGGATCTTCTGGGCGCGCGGGCGGATGTCGGAGAGTT
>JAPLSS010000756.1 GCA_026398515.1 Candidatus Sumerlaeota bacterium
TGGCGACATCGCCCTGAGCGCGGGAATACAGTTCCTCGAACCACCCGAGCGCATCGCCCGCTTCCAGATGCCGGCGCGCAATCGCCCTGGCCAGCGCTCTCCGCGCATCGCTCATAGGGCTTCCCCTCTGTCGTGAAACACGGTGATCTGGTAGTCAATCAGATCATCCGAATCATCGCCGTAACACTCGACTCGGATCGGTCTATCTGGGAAATCCCTCTTAAGTTTGCAGGACCACATGTCTTTGAGCAGCCGCCCGATGTGCGCGACGAGCTCCTTCGTCGGTTTCATTTCCGAATTGCAGAACATGTCGAGAATGTGCTGGTGATTCATAAGACCCTCGACGCGAGTCTTGTCCCCATGGCAGGAGGAAAGCCAGTCTGCGTAGTGCTGCGGATCAGGTTGGCTCAGAAACACGCAGTCATCGTATAAGACGAAATCCGGCCAGAAGAGCAACGCGTATCCCGCCGCGTGGTCACATCTGGCAAAAGAGTTGACCCATGACTCCGGGTCAATGCCAGCGCCATTGTTCCACAAGGGGAGTTCTGGGATCAGTTTGTCGAGATTCTCATGCATTCCCTTTCCTCGATCGAACGACTACGTTTGTGAGTGATGTTGGCGCTTCTGCGGCGGGACCCGCAAGGGGTATCTGGCGGGCAAGAGGCGTTTGGAATGCGACCTCGCCTCTATTTCCCTCTTGTTCCCTCGGATGATTCCTGATTAGCTCTGTGAGGCGCTTCACTCGAGCCGATCCTTAGTCCACCCCGGAGCGATGAACATGAAACTCCTCGCCATCCTCGGCAGTCCGCACGGCATGAAGAGCGCCACGGGACAATTGCTATCCAAGACGATCCAAGCGGCGGAATCGTCCGGCGCGCAGGTCGACTTGTTTGAAATCCCGAAGATGAAGATCGAACCGTGCCGGGGCTGCGGCGCCTGCCACAAGAAGGGCCGATGCGTCATCAAAGACGATTTCGGCGCCATCAAGGACGACATGCTCCAAGCCGACGGCGTGATTCTCGCCAGCCCCAACTATATTTTTAGTGTTACGGCGCAGTTGAAGACATTCATCGACCGCTGCTCGTGCCCTATCCACTGCCAGGCGCTGGAAGGCCGCTACGGCGCGTCGGTCGTGACCTCGGGCGGGGCGGGCGGCGAAGAGGTGTCGCAGTACATGAACCGCGTCCTGCGCGCGTTGGGGTGCTGGACCGTCGGCAGCGTCGAGACGGAGGGATGGGTCCTCTCGAACGAAGCCGCCGCCGCGCCCGTCTTCGCCAAGGCGGCCGACCTCGGCGCGCGCCTGGTCGCCGCCATTGGCGCCCGCGAAGCGTACCCCGACCAGGAAGAAGAGCGCGGGGCGTTCTTCGCGCGGATGAAAGCCCTGGTCACGCGCAACAAGGAGGAGTGGCCCTACGAATACGAGTACTGGAAATCGCGCGGAAGGCTGTGAAGTTTCCGCGGGCGAGATGACTAAAGGTGTTTTCCCGTGTTTGTTCCGCGATCCGTTGCCCGCCTCTGGACACGAGGGCGGCTCCTGGGGTAAACACTGGCGCATGTTCTGAATGAGAAGGTCCGTCCATGTCCCTCGCTCCCGAGACCGCCGCTCCCGCCTCCTCCGCCCTGCGCGACGTGCTGTCGGTGCTGAAGAACAATCCGCGGCTGGCGCGGAACGTTGCGGCATGGAGGATCTTGCCCGCCGCGCCGGCGCGGTCGGTCCCGTTTCCGGAGTCGCTCTCGCCGGAGCTGGCGGCGGCGCTGGGCAAGCGCGGGATCGCTAGTTTATACACGCACCAGGCCGCGGCGTTCGACGCGGTCGCGGCGGGGCGCAACGTCGTGGTGGTCACGCCGACGGCCTCAGGCAAGAGTTTGTGCTACAACCTCCCGGTCGTGGAGACGCTGATCAAGCGCCCCGAAGCGCGCGCGCTGTACCTCTTCCCCACCAAGGCGCTGTCGCAGGACCAGTGCGGCGAACTCTACGCCATCACCCACGAGCTGGGGCGCGACCTCAAGGTCTACACCTTCGACGGGGACACGCCGGCCGCCGCGCGCCGCGCGATCCGCAGCGCGGGCCATATCGTCGTGACCAATCCCGACATGCTGCACTCCGGCATCCTTCCCCACCACACCTTGTGGATCAAACTCTTCGAAAACCTGCGCTACGTGGTGATCGACGAGGTGCACCACTACCGGGGCGTGTTCGGCAGCCACGTGGGCAACGTCCTGCGCCGGCTGCGGCGGATCTGCGCGTTCTACGGGTCGAAGCCGACGTTCATCTGCTCGTCGGCCACCATCGCCAATCCCAAGGAGTTGGCGGAAAACCTGGTCGAGGAAGAGTTTACCCTGATCGACGACAATGGCGCGCCGCGCGGCGAGAAGGCGGTCATCTTCTACAATCCGCCGGTGGTCAACGAGGAGTTGGGCATCCGCCGCTCGGTGGTCAATGAGTCGAGGAGGCTCGCCACGCGCTTCCTGGAGCGGGACATCCAGACCATCGTGTTCGCGCGTTCGCGCATGCGGGTCGAGATCCTGGCGACCTATCTCAAGCGCGCGATGACGAAACTGCGCAAGGACCCCGCGCGCATCCGCGGCTATCGCGGCGGCTACCTGCCGAACGAGCGGCGCGCCATCGAGCAGGGCGTGAAATCCGGCGAAATCCTGGGCGTGGTCTCCACGAACGCGCTGGAACTGGGCATCGACATCGGGCAACTGAAGGTGGCGATCCTCGCCGGCTACCCCGGCACCATCGCCAGCACGTGGCAGCAGGGCGGACGCGCCGGACGCAAGAACGAAGCGGCGGCGATGATCGTGGTCGGGTCGTCCAGCCCGCTCGACCAGTTCATGATGAACCACCCCGAGTATTTCTTCGGCGCGGCGCCGGAACAGGGCATCGTCAACCCGGACAACGTGGCCATCCTCGTCTCGCACCTGAAATGCGCGGCGTTCGAGCTGCCCTTCGACGACGGCGAGCGGTTCGGCAAGGCGGAGGTCTCGGCGCTCCTGGGCTACCTGGCCGAAGCCAACATCCTGCGCCACACGGGCGGGCGCTACTTCTGGTCGAGCGACGCCTATCCCGCCGAGGAGATTTCGCTTCGCAGCGCGACGGTCGAGAACTTCGTCGTTCTCGAGGTCTCGCGCGGCAATCGCTTGCTGGCGGAAGTCGATTACGATTCAGCCCCGTACCTGATCCACGAGGACGCGATCTACATTCACCAGATGCAGCCCTACTTCATCGAGAAGTTGGACTGGGACAAGCGCACCGCCTACGCGCGCGAGATCGACACCGACTACTACACCGACGCGCAGGCCAAGACCGATGTCCACGTGTTGCAACAGGACGAGATTCGCACGTTTGAGACGAAGGGCGAGGCCGCCAGCCCGCTCGTGTCCAAATCCTTCGGCGAGGTGACCGTCCGCACGGTCATCGCCAAATACAAGAAGATCAAGTTCGAGACGCACGAGAACGTCGGCTTCGGCGAGATTCATCTGCCCGAGCAGGAATTGCAGACCGAGGCGTATTGGATGACCTTCCGCCCCGAATTAAAGGAGGAGATGGAAGCGCTGGGGCTGGACCTCGGCTCCGGCTTGCAGGGCATCGCGACTCTGCTGGGCAACCTCGTGCCGCTGTTCGTCCTTTGCGACCGCAACGATTTCGCGGCGTTGGCGATGATGCGGGCGCCGTTCGACGAGCGGCCGTCGGTCTATCTCTACGACCGCTATCCCGGCGGGATCGGCCTGGCGCGCAAGGTCTACAATTCCGACACGCGCATCCTGCGGGCGGCCCAGGAAGGCCACCGCGACTGCCGCTGCGCCCACGGTTGCCCGAGCTGCGTCGGGCCACCGCTGGAAACCGGCTCGGACAAGGCGAAGCGTTCGGCCGCGTGGCTGTTGGAGAGAATTCTGGCGATGGTGTGATGGGAGCGGAGTGGACGAAATGGACGGGATGGACGAAGTGGACGTCGGTGGGCGGAGCGGACACGACCACCATGCGCCATAAAGCCAACGGGGAAGGCGCCCTTTGCGAAGAGCCGCCTTCCCCCACCTCTATTCCCCCTTATGCGTTCACTTCATCTTGGCCTCGGCAGCGGAGCCAGAGCCTTTCGAACTCAACGGCGCCCCCTTCCGACACTGCCGCCGCGCCACACCGCGCCGCCGCCTGACGGAGCGAAGCTACGGGCCGCCATCGGCGCACTGTGACTCACCGTCGGCGCGTAGTTGTGGCTCACCGACGGCATGAAACCGCGCGTCGCCATCGGAGCGTAGTTGTGAACCGTCATGGGCGTGTAACTGTGGCTCACTGACGGCGTAAAGCTACGAGTCGCCAGCGGCGCGGAGAAATTGCCACGAAACGCCGTGGGAGGCGATATGACGTTTCCACGCCAGACCGGCGCCGACGGCACATGGCTCGTGGCGTAAGACGGTTGGAACGTCGGTCCGCCGCGAATCACCGAGCTGCTCGACCCAAGCGCGCTGTTCAAGATGGGACTGGACGTCCCGTTCCCGGAGAATGGGAAGAACGACGCGCCCGACACGCCATGCCGCGTGGCCGTAGCGCCATTCGGCGTCGCGTTCTGTCCCTGCATCGACGGGAAATGGCGCAGCTGCGTCGGCGGCGGCGAATTGTGCGACAGGAGCTGCGAATTCGTCGGCGGAGCGAGGATTGGTCGCACCCCATTGCCGTTGAAATTCGCGTTGGCGCCGTAGCCGGTGTGGTTCCCCTGAATCGTCAGCGGCGACTGCCCGAACCGAGGCTGTGTCGTGATCGCGTGGTTGAGGGCATGCGTGTTAAGCTCCGTCGCGCCCCGCACGTTGCTCGTCAAGCCCGTCTTCGGCGCGATGTGAACCCGGCCGATCTGGGTCAGGTTCCCCGGCGCTTGCGACTGAAGCGGGGAATGCAGCTTGGACTTTGGCATTCCGGCCGAGTCCCCGAGCGCGGTCGAACCGGCGCCATTCCGTCCTGTTGACTCCAGAAACCTCGACGGCACGATGTTCGATTTCGCGCCGGTGATCCGGGGATGGAACAGTTGAAGCGTGTCGGCTGTCACCCGGCCGTAGCCCGGCCGGCCGGCGTCGGCCAGTCCCAGGCGCCGGACGCGATGGTGCGCGAACTCCTCGACCTCGTTTGCGCTCAAACTCCGGTTGATGAAGCGGTGGTGATCGCGGTCGAAATCGAAGAACGTGATGTCATTGCAGCCGCGCAGGTGAATCAGGTTCTGCTCCGGCTCACAGATATAGTCGTCCAGGTTGGGTTCGCAGAACGCCGTCTGGGGCACGAAGCGCCAGTCGTCCCAGTCGAAATCGTCGTAGGCGTAGCGCCCATTGGTCAGAACGACGCCTGGCGCGACGGGCGCCCAGCCGATCCAGCCGTCGCCGGCGCGGAAATCCACCCATGCGGGCGACCACTCCGTGCCGGGAATCCATACCCATCGGGCGAGATCGCTGTTGAACATCCAACGTCCATAGTGGTCGGTAGCCCAACCCCACGCTTCGTCCGAGTCCCACGTCCATCCGTAATCGTCGACGTACTCCCAATGGCCCACGGTGTAGGGCCGCCAGTCGGGCGCCACGTCCGTGGGGGTCCAGCACCAGCCGTATGTCGGATCGTCGAACCACGTCCCGTACGGCGCCAGCGCGTTATAGAACGAGCTGATATCCACCGCGTTCTCGTCGTCCGCATACAACGGGCGCGGCGCGCTGAAGAAGAGCGTCAGCGCGAACGCTATGCAAGTCCCCGATAAGGGGAGCCATTTCGTGTGTCTCATCGTCGTCCCTCCTTTCACGAGGAGGCCTTTCCTTTCCATCCATAGTGAACTGAAGCGAAGACCATACCAGACAAACGAACCATTCCAACAAAAAGAGAGCCTCGGGGAAACCGGTTGCCGATCCCGCAATCGATCGCTGAATCCTCTGCGCAAACGCGGACAAATCGCTTTACGGACTTGGAACCTGCGGCGTCTCCGTTTCCGTGCGCCTTGGAACATCGCCCTGAGCCACGCCCCGCTGCTGGCACAGACGAAACGCCCCGGCGTTCGCCTGAACGCCGGGGCCATCGGTCTCAGTCAACGATAGGGGAAATCGAATCAGCGCCCCGAGCCGGGCGGCGCCGTCGGAACAGGCGTCCCATTGGGTCCGCGTTGGACGTAGCCGGTCGGTCCTCCCCTATCGCCAGCCGAAGGAGGCCGCGGCATCCCTTCGCGCGCGGCTCCAGAGAAGACGGGCGCCCCGCCCCGCAACGCCAGCGGAGTGGGAACCGCCCCGGGACCGTGCGAGTCCGAACGGCTCGTCCGTCCGCTCAGGGTTGCCGGGGAAGGCGGTGTCCAGCTTCGCCCCTCTGGCTTGGCGGTCGGCGTCCGGATCGGATCGACGACCGAGAACCCGGAAATGGGCGCCGGCGGCCGAACCGTCCGCAAGGCGTCCTTGGGAACGCCGGCGGACGGCGTGGCGAATGGCGCGCGGGGGCCGTAACGATCGTCGAACTGGAACGTGCCGCGCGTCTCTCCCGTGCTCTGCGGCGCGGGGTTCATCTCGAGCCGAAGAACGGGCTTGCCTCGTTCGCGGGAATCCGAAGAGATGCGCCCCGTTTCGCCCGAGGGCACGGTTTGAAGAATATCCCTGGGAATGCCCCGGGACGAGCGGAGTTCGTCCATGGAATCCCAACCGGGCTTGACCTGCGCGCCCGACTCGCGATCGCCGATTCCTTTGCCGCGCAGGTCCGGCGAGCGGCCGCCCTCCGCCCACGGCACGGGCCGGGGCGGCATCGTCAGCGCCTTGACCGCCGCCTCATCCCCTGACACGCGCTCCGCCATGACAGGCCGGAACATCCGCAGGCGGTCGCCTTTGACCATATCGGGCGTGGGCCCTTCGCGGTCTTCGACCCGCAGTTGCTCCACCCGCCGTCCGGCGGCCTCCTCAATCTCCCGCGCGCCGAAGCTGCGGTTGATGAGCCGGTCGCCGTGGCGCTCGAAGGAGGTGACGTTGTGCGTGTCGTGAAGGAAGGCGCTGTTCCGCGCCGGCGAGACGTAATACCCGCTCGCATGGTGATCGCAGAAATGGCGGCGCGGCACGAAGACCCACGCGTTCCAGTCGACGAAATACGGGTCGTCATAGTCCACATAGGCCGCCGACACATAATAGCGCGGCGGGCACGGCGCCCAGCCGATGTGGTCGTCGTTGGCCCGGAAGACCACCCACGCCGGCGCCCAAACCGTCCCCGGAATCCATTTCCACGCGCCCCAGTAGGGGTCATACACCCACCATCCGTAATGGAACGCCGCCCAGCCCCACGGCTCGTCGGAAACCCAGGTCCATCCATAGTCGGTATAGGCCCAATAGCCCTGGGTGTACGGCCGCCAGCCCGCGGCGACGCCGCCGGGAATCCAGCAGCGTCCGTACGTCGCATCGTCGACCCACGTCCCGTAGGGCGCCAGCGAGTCGTAGAACAGGCGGATGCTTACGGAGAACGTGGGGGTATGCCCGCGCGCTTCGCGGGGGGCGGCGAATAGAAACGCCAGCGCGAACGGCAGCGCGACGCGCATTCCGCTTTGGAGAAGCCGTTTCAGGGGATTCATAGTCGTTCGCTTCCTTTCATCAAGCAGTCTACGGAAATAGACAGCGAAACCGGGCAAAAGTTCAGTGGAAAATGAGAGAAAAAGATGCGGCGGCAGCGGCTCACGGCCGACTGCGCGCCGCAACGCTCCGCGCGCGGATGGGACTTGAACCATTCCCGTCGCGCGCCCCAAGGCCGGGTTGACGCGGACGCCGCCCTCGCCCCGGCACGGGTTGAAGCTGGACATTGCCTTCCGCTCGAATATTCAATGTCGGCCAGTCAATCAAGGGTTTTGATGCGCGATCCCAAGCGATCGTAGAATAGCCATGAGCAAAGCCAAGCAGAGAGACGTAGCGAGGGGCAAAGACGGCGCCGCGGGCGCGCCGGACGGGCGAACCTCGCCGGCCAAGCCGTGGGAGGCGCGGCTGTTCGCCTACCTGTTCTTGCGGCCGGCGCCGGCTGCCCGGCCTTCGTCCTCCAAAACGCGCCGCCGGGCTTGTTGGATTGTCTTCGCCGTTCTGTTGGCCTGCTCGTCGTATCTGGGCTTCAAAGGCCTGGGCAATGCCGCACTGTGGGACGACGAGGCGGTCACCATCCTCGTCTCTCGCAATCTGCTCCACACCGGGCATTTGACCGGATGGGACGGTAGGAACCTGATTGGGTATCGAAATGGCGGCATCCTGCGCGACGACCTGACCCCGGTCATCTCTCCCCTGGACATCCTCTGGGGCGCCGTGGGACTGAAGATTCTTGGCGGGTCCACATGGGCGGCGCGCGTCCTGTTCGTGGCTGCGGGGCTGCTGGCGCTGGCGGTCTTCGCGCTTCTAGTCCAGGAGGAGTTCGGGGAATCAGACCCCTGGCTCTGGCTCTACTGCGGCGGGCTCCTGTGCCTGTCGACGGCTTATCTTCTCTACATTCGGACGAGCCGCTATTACGCGCTGAGCATCTTACTGTCGCTTGTTGCCTTCCTGTTTTACCGGCGGCATTTGAAATCGAAACGCCGCCGTCCGCTGGTCGGCTTGGCGCTGGCTTGCGCGCTGTCTCTCCTGGCCAACCCGATGCTGTGCGTGGCCTTCCTTCTGAGCCTAGCCGTGGCGCATCTGGTTTTTCACCTTCGCGAGTGGACACGGAAGGATTGGCTGCGTGCGGCGCTGTGCGCGGCCCTGTTTCTGGCGCTGGTCGCGCCGTACGCGGTTCGCTTCCGAATTTGGGACCGCCCCGACCAGGCGTTGGGGGAGGGGACGACCCTGGCCGGCCGCCTGACCCTGCTATGGTGGAACGTGCGCGATCTGACGCTCATTCCGTGTTTCTCCCTCTATGCCGCAGTCGGTATCGCGGTTCTGTGGCGGCGGCGGCGCCCAAACGATCGGCTGGCGAAATCTGCCGCCGAGTGGACCGTGTTCGGCGTGGTCAACGCCCTGTTCATCGGCCTGCTGTCTCCGCAACCGCCTCAGCTGTCCTCCATCGCCGACATCCGCTATCTCGTCGTCTCGATCCCGTTCCTTTGGGGCGCCACGGGCATCCTCCTTTATCGGATTCACCAATGGCGCCGCGCCGTCGGGCTGGCGCTGTTCCTGGTTCTGGTCGCCTGCAACGCCCCGTCCATGGCGCCGTTCCTCACCGATGACCACGCGAAGTTCCGCTGGCTCCTTCCCGCGCTGTGGTCCGAAATCCATCACCCGTATCCCACGGCGTACGGCGCCGTCGTCGACTACCTGAAGGCCAATGCGAAGCAGGACGATATTGTCGCCTCCTGCCCCGACCTCGCGAACTACCCGATCATGTTTTACCTGGGAGACAAGGTGCGCGTCGGTTGCGTCGTGGACCATCAGACGAACCTGCCGGCGGTCACGCTCAAGCAGCTGAACGCGCCGTTGTTCGCCGAGGAGAACTTCCCCGATTGGCTGATCTCGTATGGGCAGAACATACAGGCGCCGGAGACTCTCGCATATTTCCAGCGCCCCCTGCCGGAACAGGGCGGAAAACGATACCAGTATAAACTGGCGGCGAATCTGGATGTGTTCTGCGAGCAAACGCAACGGCCCGAGATTCCCTGGCACACGTTCGGCCCTGTGCGCGAGTTTGACCCGAGTTTCCAGGGAGTTTTCATCTATCACAAAGGCGAATTGCATTGAGCCGGATCGCGCGCGATGCTCGATCGCGCTGGGCGTCTTGCTGGTTTCCAGTTGCTCGCTGGTCTACATCGGGGACGCGCTGGGAGCGTACGACGAGACTGTTCGCTACCTGATGACGGACTGCCTCTTTCGCGGTCGCGGATTCCGGTCGGAGCATCTGGACGCGAAGGGGCAATGGCAGCATTGTGGCGAGGTCGTGGTTCCCCGGTACGGGTTTCTTCACCCGCTTCTCGCTTTGCCCCTGCGGGCCGCCGCCGCTTTGACTCCCCCGGACGCCTAGGGTCGAAATCGAAGATCACAAATCCCAAATGCTTCGTTGACCATTCCCCGCCCTGCGTCATAGAATCCTTCCGTCGAAGTTTAGAAGGCCTGTTCCTGTGTTTTCTTCATTGGGATCCGATACTCGCCAAAGGAGGCGCCCCCCATGTCCGGAAAGTCGCGGTCAGAGTGGAAGAGTCGTAACCGTTTTTCTTCGGTCTTCATCCTTTTCGCAGCCGCCGTCTGCTTCTGGGCCATCCTCTCTCTCGCCCACGCCACGACCTTCTATGTCTCGGTGGACACCGGCGACGATACGACCGGCGACGGCTCGCAGGCCAAGCCATGGAAGACACTGGTGAAGGCCTTGGACACGGCCCTCGCGGGGACGGAAACCAGCCCCACGCTGCTGCTCATGGCCGTCGGGACCTATCCCGAGAACGTCTCGATCAAGAAGAACTGGACCACCGTCCAAGGCGGCTACGAGCCGACCTCATGGACCCTGGCGCTAGCCCCGGCCGCCACGGTGGTCGACGGCCGAAAGCTGCTCAGGGTGATTGCGGTGGGCGCCGGCTTGGACGGAACCACGCTTAAACGCCTGACGGTGATCAACGGCAAAGACGGATATGGCGGCGGCATCTACAGCCCATCCGCGCTTTCGGCGTTCGACTGCAACGTGCGGGACTGCGAAGCGACTGGCGACGGCGGAGGAGTTCAGGCCACGGACCAACGAAACGTGCTGGTCAACTGCGTTCTGAGCGGGAACAACGCCCAAGGGTTCGGCGGCGGATTTCAAGGTTCGGGCACGTTCGAGAACTGTGTGATCGAGAACAACAGATCCGTCGGGGCAGGCGGCGCCGGCATTTCGGGAACGCACATTGACATCAGCGGAAGCCTGCTGAGCGGGAACAGCGCCGGCACGTCATACAAGGGCGGCGGCGGCTGTTGGATCGATTACGGCAGCTTGACGGATTGCCGAGTCGTGGGGAACAGCGCGGATATTGGGGGGGGCGTTTACGGCAGTTATCTGACGTTGACCCGCTGCGAGATTCTCCAAAACTCTTCCAGGTTCTCTGGCGGCGCGGGGGGGCATCACAATCTGGCGCAATACTGCACTTTCTCCCTCAACCACGCTTCGATGAGCGGGGGAGGGCTGTATCTTGCGGGCACTCTGAATTTCTGTACGGTCGCGCACAATTCCGCCGCCTACGGGGGGGGATGCTTCAATGACAGCACCTATGGAGATACTACAATCAACAACTCGTTGATTTACTGCAACCAGTCCGGTTCGGGCGGGGGCCTTGAGGGAAGGCATCTTCTTTTCGGGTGCGTTGTCAGCGACAACACGAGCAGCGGGGACGGCGGCGGCGCCCATAGCGGCTACTCCTCCGTAACTATTGAGATGACCGATTGCCTGGTGACGCGGAACTCGGCCGGCGGCAACGGCGGCGCGTTTTTTGGCAAGTGTCAGATGACCCGATGCAACGTGTTCAACAACCAGTGTGGAAGCAACCATTGGGGCGGCGGCATTTACGACCAGGGGGGCAGCGCCTTGGTGAACTGTCTGATCTGGGGAAATCCAGGCGGCGGCGTGGCCATCCAGAGCGGCACGGTCAAGCATTGCACCATCGTCGACAACCCGCGCGGACTCGCCTCGAACGGCATCGGAGTGCGGATTTTGGGGCCAGGGCCGTCCCTGATAAACAATCTTATCGCCGGCCATGAGATGAACATCGCCGAGACCAGTGCCTCAAGCGATCCCGCGGCGGTACGGAACAACCTCTTGAGCGACTCCTCGGTCTGCCAATACTGGGCCAACGGCGCCACGGCGCTGAACACGGCCCAGGAAATCAACAACTTGCTCTACGCCCAGGGAAACCTTGTTTCGCCATCGCCGGGCTTGCTGGATCGCCCCGGCGGCGATTTCCACCTCGACGCGCAATCGCCGGCCATCGATGCCGCCAGCGCCGCGGATAGCGTAGCGGACGATTACGACCATAACCCCCGCCCGTTCGGCCCCGCGCCCGACATCGGCGCGTACGAGCTCGGCTACCCCTTGCCGCCGCAATGGCCCGTGAACCCCTGGCCGGCCGACGGGGCGGCAAACGTCGACGTTCACAACCTCATACTGCAATGGGGCGCCGCGGCGCGCGCGACGCAGTACGACGTATACGTCTGGCCGGCCGACACGGTCAGGCCCGATACGCCCACCACGAGCGGCGTGGCCGGGACCGCTTGCGCGGTCGCGCTCTCGCCCGCGACGGATTACTGGTGGCAGGTCGTGGCGCGCAACGACGTCGGCGTCGCTCCCGGCGACGTCTGGGCCTTCCGCACCGAGACAAACACGCCGCCCGGGCCGCCTTCCCTGGATTCCGTAACCGATCAAGGCGAGGCCGTCGCCCAGCTCGCCTGGTCGTGTTCCGGCGCCCCGTCGGCGCAATTCCTCGGGTTCGCCTGGGACATCTATCTGGCCAACTGGGTCTGTCGGTTCTGGAACGACTCTATGTGGCAGCCGTTCGCCGCCAGCGACACGGTTGGCGCGATGGACTTGGGTTATAGCGGCGCATACCACGTATGGATCTCCAGCCAGTTCTTCGACGGTTATTGGATCCCGTGCGCGAATCCCTGGACAGGCATCCTCTATAGCGGAACGCCTCACCCGCCGTGCGGCGCCAGCGTCGAAAGCCTGGGGGGGGTGAATGTCAGGCTGCATTGGAGCCCGGAGATCTATGGAACCTGGCACGACCAGATCATCGCCTACAAGGTCGGTGAGGGCTTCGTCTCAACCGCCGGGCCGAGCGGGAATCAGCTGTGGCACTTCATCGACTACGGCCAGACGGCCTACGACACGTCGAAGGCGAGTTTCATGAATGGCTGGGCGGATTTCACGCTCCCCTCGGCGGGCGACTACTGGTTCCTGATCCGCGGCATCGGCTGGCTGCCGCCCTATCCCGCGGGAGACTGCGGGGCGGGGTTTGCGCATGTGGGACCGTGACACGGAGAATGTTCATCCCGCGATCGGGAAAGCGAGCCAGTCCCCGTTGTTCGCTCGGAGCGCCGGGAACTGGAGAAGGACGCCATGGCATTCGCATTCGCTGACCGGTGGACGCGTCTTGGGGGCCCTCGCGCGCGATGCTCGATCGCGTTGGCCGCTTTGCTGGTTTCCAGTTACTCGCTGGTCTACATCGGGGACGTGCTCGGAGCGTATGACGAGATTGTTCGCTACCTGATGACGGACAATCTCTTTCATGGCCGCGGGTTCCGGTCGGAGTATCTGGACGCGAAGGGGCAATGGCAGCGTTATGGCGAGGACGTGGTTCCCCGGTACGGGTTTCTTCACCCGCTTCTCGCTTTGCCCCTGCGGGCCGCCGCCGCTTTGATTCCCTCGAACGCGTTTAGCCGAGGCGTCCTGGAGTTTGACAAGACTCTGGTGGGGCGCGTCCCCCTGTTTTGCGTCCTCTGGT
>JAPLSS010000089.1 GCA_026398515.1 Candidatus Sumerlaeota bacterium
CCTTGGTCCGCGAAATCGAGGCGTGGCAGTCCGACCGCAACAACCGGGCGAGCAAGGTCCGCTGGCAGTTTACGACCAAGGATGCCCGAGTGAAATTGCGCAGGCTCTACCCATCATTATGAGATGGTCAGACCACTAGCATGTAACCTGAGGGGTTTGTGACACAGGCGAAGCCGCCTTCCATAGGCGCGGAGACGGCGCGCGCGGTCGCGCCGCTGGGACCATAGGAACTCGCCGGTCGTCGGTAGTTGCAGACAAGGGCTTGGACCGTTTTGCCGTCCTCCGAGCGCCCCGCCAAGATCGCGAAGCCTGACGTGTCGCCTCCTCTGGCCGCCAACCGCCGGGGCGTGTCGAGCATTTCGCCCAGGGCCTTGTATGCGAAGGCCGCCTTTCGGTAGCGGCCGTCCGCTTCGAACAAACCGACGCCGGTCGCGTCGCCGCGATAGCGCAGGGACCGGTCGATGGGCGAGTCCTGCATGTAGATTTGCGCCGCTGCCGAGAACGCGGCGCTCTCCATCGGCGTAAAATGCCACGCCTGCGGGTTGCCCGCCGTGGCGGCGATGTTCCATTCATCGACGATATTCTCGGTCGTGCGTAAGCCGTGAGCGTCAAGCAGCCGCCTGACCTCTTCGCCGATTCTCGCCAACTCGTTCGGATCCAGGGAGCGATTCGTGTAGCGGCGCCAGCTGAAAAAGTCGAGCGGGACCTTGTGGGCGGCGCAGTAGGCGATCAGGCCTTCGCGATAGGGGCCAGGACGCCATCCGCCGGCCACGGCCGGACCGCCTATCTTCAATCTCGAATCATAGGCTTTCAAGACGCGCGCCACCTTCTCATAGAGCCGATAAAACTGCTGCGGCGCGCCCGACCAGAAAGGCCGCGCAAAGCCCGGCGCCCAGTCCTCCGTCAGGTCCGGCTCATTCCACATCTCCCAATACCGGATGCCATAATGAAAGCCGTGGGACCAGCCGCCATTGTAATGCATCGCCACGCGCCTGACGATCTCGGCGTACTTGTCGAAATCGGCGGGCGGCTCGGGATCCGCCGCCCAACTGCGCCCGATGCGATACATGGCCTGCGCGCCGCAATCGATAATCCCCTGGATGATCCGGTCGGTTGGCTCCCAGTTGTAACTCGCCTCCTCTTCCGGATCGGCGCCCCAATCGGGGAATACACATTTGGACGCATCGGCTTTGACGAATCGGGCGATCCGGTCGGGGTTCGTCCACTTGGCGTCAATGTCAACGGGGCCGAAGAAATCGTGCGTGCGCACAAGATCGATTCGAAGATCCCGATACTGGCGGCTGAGATCGGCAAGGCCAGGCCGGGGCGAGCACGGACCGCAATTGACTCCCTGCAAGGAACGGATGGCCCCCACAATCTCCGCGGCATCCACTTGCACGGTTCGAAAACCACCGTCGCCGTCAGCGGGGCTTACAGACAGTCGCGAATCTAGGGGCATTGCCATTCCTCCCCTCTCCGACGCGGCTGTAGAAAGCTGAGGAAGACAGGCGCCATCGTCAATAGGCAATCGAAAGCATATATGCCGCGTTGCCGTCGAGCGTTATCTTCTTGCCGTCGAACGCCGAAATCGGCTTTACGCCACGATCTGACGGCGTCAGGCGCCATGCCGTTTTGTCAGCGAAATAGTTCCCCGTGTTCTGGTCCAGGCGGTACTCGGCAGCGCGCCCGCTCTGCGATGGAAGCGCTTCGGCATGAGAGAATTTCAACGTGACGGTCTTCGAGGGTTCCTCCTTGGCGTCGTAGTTCCATAGGAGTAGCGCAACGCCGGTTTTGTCGTAGGTGGCGACGCTGTAAACGCCACAACCATTTGAATCGACCGCAACGGAACTGTGCTTCGGACATGATGAGCTGGGGAACGGGCAGGCCGAGTTCTTTCAGCGTTCCCTCGATGTCGCGCCGAAAAGACATGATCTTTTCGAAATCGTCCGTGTAGAAATGAACGGAGATGAAATCAAGCCGTTTGCCGGGGTCCGAGTCCTTCGCATAACAGGCAAGAAACTTGTTGATATAACCCTTCTTGTATTGAGGCCACATACACGCGCAGCCCCCGACTTTGAGGGGTTTCGCATAAGCGTGTTCTCGATTGAGTTCATTCACGGCTCGGTAGGTCGCGCGAAAGCCGCGATAGTACGCCTCCTCCATCGAAACGCCGGCGGGAGGTTGGATAGACTTCGGGGAGAGCTCGTTGAATGGCTCAATATAGGTGATAAAGGGGTATTGGTCCTTTGCCTTCTCAATGCTCTTCGCGACGGACGACGTGTACCCCTGCTCCGTTATGGCCCCCTCGAAGAGCTGCTTTAGAAGCGTCACCTGCGAGGAGACCATGAGAGCTTCGTCCGCCATTTGCTGCGCATACTTGGCAAACGTGGTTCCCCAGATACGCACGAGTTTCAGTCTGCCCATTTGCTCTTGGAACAACTTGAGATCAGACTCCGTAAACTCCTGGCCGCCGCCGCAGATGTTAATGCACCTTCCGTAGAGGGCGGGATCAGTAGGATCCTGTTTTCCGAAATCGACTTCAATTGTCTGCGGGGCGGCAAGCGAGCACATAAGCGCGCACGAGCATACGGCCAAGAGTAGTTTTTCTTGCATGGCGATCCTCCAGACAGAATTTGGATAATTGGTCTTCAGGCTAAAGACACGCCCACTGCCAATGGCAGCGATTCTCCAGTCAAAGGCTTCCGCATCGCGTTCCTATCATTCGAGCCAGGGATTGAGAAGGCTCTTGTCGGTGTAGCGAAAGATCTCGATCGGATTGCCGTCCGGATCCTTGATCCACGCCTGCATGGTCCCGTCGCATCCCACCTTCGGCGGTCTATCGATCGGCCAGCCGCGTTTTTCGATCTCGGCGAGCGAGGCGTCGAGATCCTGAGTTTCAATGCAGAAGTGCCCAAACGAACCCTTGGGGCCTTTATCTCCCGGATTCTCGAAGAGTTCGAGAAAGTTGCGGTCGCCGAAGTGGAAGTAGATGCCGAATCTTTTCTTGTTCTCGTCAAAGAACTGAAACACCGGCGAAAGCCCAAGGACATCGCGGTAGAATCGGATCGACCGGTCCAGGTCGGCCACCCGCAGGCAGATGTGCGCGAGGCCCTTTGAAAGCCGGGGCAGATTCGCCTTTTCGTTTTCGGGGACAAGCCCCGCGGTCACTTTCGTCCAGTCAGCCACGGCAAACTCCTTCTCGAACGTGATGTTCCGGAATGTGATTATTCCGGCATTGTGCGTACGACGACGTCTCGTTTGTCTCTCGCTTTCATCCAAAACTGCACGAGTTCGTAGCCGTCGACATTCGCCTCGTATTGGCCGAAGAAACCGCGGAACGAGGCGGCGCCGTCGGCCAGTTCGCCTTGCCAGCGGGTAGGGTCAAACAACCGGCCACGATCAAGAGACGCACGGCCAAGCGTTGGAGGCAGTTTCTCTCGTTCGGGCGCGTCGGAATTGCAGGGGGCCTCATCGAGGGTCTTCTCAATTGTGATTCAGCCAGTTCCTCGCGAATCCGCAAGGGAGTCATGGCGCTGCCTTCATCGCGCCGGACACGTCGAAGCGCGTGGGACGATCTCCGGCTTGAGCAGGACGCGCCGGGGCTTGCCCTTCAAGGTCCCTTCAATGCGGCCCAAGACCATTCGAACCGCCTCGCGGCCGATGTCCTGGGTGTTCTGGCGGAACGTCGTCAGGGCCGGAGTGAGCATCCGTGCGTATTCCAGATCCGCGAATCCAACCACGGACAAGTCCTCCGGGATTCGCAGGCCCAATTGGGCGGCCGCCCGATACACGGTCCAGGCCAGTCGGTCCGCCCCGGCGAAGATCGCCGTGGGGCGCGGCTTGGAGCGCAACAGCCGCAGGGCGCCGCGGCTCGCAATCAAGTCGGAGAGCGACACCTCCACGCGGGCCACGTGAACGCCCGGATGCTTGGAGACGCTTCGCTCAAAGCTGCGACAACGCCGGGCGGTAGCCCCGCCCTCATCGTAGCACAGCGCCCCGAACCGGCGATGGCGCAGGCCGAGGAGATGCTTCGCGGCCAAGCGTCCTCCCAGATCGTCGTCCGTGCCGACAAAGTCGTAGTCCGCTGCTTCGGGGAGTTCCGTGTCGATGGTGACAACCGGCAGATCGTGCCGCCGCATGAGCGCAAGACACTCGACGCTGGGCGCCGTCGGAAGCGGCCGCAGGACGATGCCATCTACCCGGCGATCGAGGAGGTGGTTCACATGCTCGCTGACAGACGTGTCGCGCGACAGGAGGAGCGTAATCGGGAGATAGCCTCGCCGCACCAGTTCATCGTGGACGCCGAGCTGAAGCTCCGCCGTCCACGCTCCCGCGCCCGCCTGGTGAAGAAAGCCAATCGTGCGCGTGCGGCCCGACTGCATGCTCCGGGCCAGCAGATTCGGCCGGTAGCCCAGTTCCCGGGCCGTGCGAACGACGCGGGCGACCGTCTCTCGCCGGTGCAGGCCCGTCTTGCCGTTCAGCACGCGGCTGACGGTCATCGGCGAAACGCCGCATTTTTCCGCGATCTGTCGCACACCCACACGAGTCATCATCAAGCCGTTGCAATCAAATCCGGCAAGCCCTCTTAGTTGCCTCTAATTCACCAGCCTATCCCCGAAGTCGCCGCCCCCAAGCGCGGCGCATGGCCTGCGCTGCTTCGACTCCGGCGGAAACTGCATGAACTCAAAACGGTTGCCGTCGGGATCGAAGAAGTTGAAGATCCTCGCGCCGTCGTTCCCCCGGATGATTTCCCGCTTCTTGATGGATTTGGGTGGAAGGCGCGGCAGGAGATCGGCGCCCGGCGGTCGATTCAATGGCGCAAGCGGGAATCTCGGCTGGGGCGCAGAAGAAGTCAAGCGAGAATGTTAGCGTTAACCATCGCGGGGTTTCAAATGGAAGGACCCGCGACCAGGGCGGCTTCTGACGGGTAAAGCTGGAACATAGTACCCCCCTGTTCCTTTTTTTCGCCTCATGGCGTCGTCGAGGTCGATGGCGGGGAGCATCCAGAGGCGCGGGTCGCGCTGGGGTTGTTCCTGGCGCAGGATGTCGTCGGGGGATCGCTTGTTTCGATAGTAGTTGATGCGTGTGGTGTTCCACCAGAGTTGGTAGGCGGAGGCTTTGCGGAAGAAGTGAGGTCGGTCGGCGAAGGGTTCGAGGTCAAAGAACTCGGACTCGATGCGCTCGTGGAAGGATTCGACATCGGCGTGGTGGTTCTTCTTGCCCGGGGGGATGAAGCGGTGGACGGCGCCGATTCGGCCCTCGACGGTGTGGTGGAATCCGCGGTCGGTTCTGAGGCGCCGTTCGGCGCCGGAGAACTCGCTGCCATTGTCGGTCTGGATGGTGGCGAAGGAGCGCAGGGGTCATCCGACACGCTTGAGATGGGCGGCCACGGCCGAGACGAAGCAGCAGGCGTGTTCCTCCGACAACTCATCAGCGAAGCCCAGGAACGTCCCGCCGGTCTTCACATCGCGGGCGGTGTACTGGTACTGGGGCAACGTCCGGGCGCGCTGCATCTGCTCGACATAGAACGGGATGTCGTCGAGGTATTTGACGTCGACCTGGATCATCTCCATGGCCGCCAGGCGCGCCTTGACCGCCCGCAGATCGCGCTTCTTCTGGTATTTCTTCTTGCGCTTGCGGGTCAGGGCGTTCTGGCGCAGGACGCGCCCGATGGCCCCCACGCCCGCCGGCAAGTCGAAGAAGTCTTTCAGCCGTTGCGCGCCCAGGCACGGCGCGCGGCGACGCGCCTGGACGATCTGGCGCTCCACGCCCGCCGACGTCTGGTGCGGGCACGTCTTCGGCGCGCGCGAGCGGTCCCGCAGCGCCTTGGCGCGCCCCGCCGGCCTCCTGCCAGCGGCGCAGCCATTTGCGCACCGTCTTGGCCTGGCAGGCGAACTGCCGCGCCGCGGGCTTCACCCCCTGCGCTTCGGCGTAGCGCACCACCTGCAGTCGCAAATCGTATTTCATGGACGAGTCCCGCGATTGTGCGATACGAGAATAGGCGAGCGTGATGGGAAGGGCCTCCGGACCAAGGTTTGTTGGGCAAACACACCCATGCCCGCAAGGCCCGCCCCCGTCACGCTCGTTTTTTCGCGCGCCCCCCTAGGCGGGCGAACCCCTGCGTCACCCAAGCCCAAACCCGCGCTCCTTGCTTCTTCCCCCACACCACGAGGGGGGCAGGGGGCTGCGCCTCCCTTCCCCCCACGGTCCCCCCCGTCCCCTGCTGCCTGATTCCCCGACATAAGGGGGTACCATGTACCTCCTCTTTACCTCCGGGCGGCTTCTGAGGAATTGACTGTTGGCCTGACTCCCTGTAGAAGACGCCAGAGCATGGCTTTGGACGCCGTCCTGGTCTGCGTGCCCAATCACTTGCACGCGCCCGCGGTCCTCGCCGCCGACAAGCATATCCTGAGCGAGAAGCCCTTGTGCATCACCCTAGAGGAAGCCGACCGGATTGTCGAAGCCGTCCGCCGCAGTGGGGTAACTTACATGGCAGGCCACAATCAGCTCTTCATGCCGGCGGCGCGTGAGGCTCGGCGCCTGCTGGAGGCTGGCGCGATTGGAGCCGTGCGTTGGATTCGTTCGGTCGGCTTTCTGCCCGGGGGCGGCCGCGGCGACTTCTTCAAGGGGACATGGCGCGCTGACCTCCGGTGCCAGGGCGGCGGCGAGTTGATCGACGGCGGCTTCCATCCGACCTACCGCCTCCTCTAAAAAAGGACACAGCATACTATGAAGCGTACATGGTCGAGACTGCATTGGATGCCGTTTCTTCTGGCGCTGGTCCTCTGGTCGGAGGCCACGCTGAACTCCTTCGCCCAGGAGGGCCTTGTCATGCCTTCTTCCGACTCGCCGGAGAACGCTGCCCAAGCTCCGGCCAGCAGGCCGAAGAACGCGGGCAACGCCCCGGCCAAGGCGCAGAAGACGCCGCGAGGGCCTGAGGAATACACGCGCCAGCCCAACCTGCGCGACGTCGCCTACGGCCCTCACGAGAGGAACGACCTCGATCTGTGGAAAGCGAAGTCGGACCGGCCGACCCCGCTGGCGGTCTTTTTCCACCCCGGCGCGTTCATGGTGGGAGACAAGACCTGGATCCCCAAGCCCTTCCTGGAAACCTGCCTGGAGAAGGGGATCTCTGTGGCGACGGCCAACTACCGGTTCTCGAAGCAGGCGCCCTTTCCCGCGCAATTGGAGGACGGCGCGCGGGCGATTCAGTTCCTGCGCCTGCACGCGGCGGAATGGAACCTGGACCCCAAGGCGGTGGCGGCGTAGGGCAGTTCCGCCGGCGCAGTGATCTCGCTGCTCGTGGGATTCCACGAGGATATGGCCGACCCGACGAGCGACGACCCCGTCAAGCGCCAGTCGACCCGGCTTTCGGTCGTCGGCTCGGTCGACGGCCAGACGACGTTGGACCTGCGTCAGGTCGCGCGAGTCATCAACGAGAAGACCGCTCGCGCCCTCGGCGACACGGCGATGTTGAAGTTCTACGGCATCAACAAGGGCGAGGACGTTCTGACGGCGGAGCGCCTCTTCCCGCTCTACGAGGCTGCCTCGGCCCTCCATCTGGTCAAGGCCGGCGCGCCTCCCGTCTTCATGTACTATGGCGTCCCTTACAGGCCGCTGCCGGAAACGGTCGAATCGGAATGCGTTCACAACATCCGCTTCGGGATGGCCCTCAAGGAGCGCATGGACCAGCTGGGCCTCGAATGTGTGCTGCGCAGTTCCAAGGATTACCAGCCGGAGGATCGGCCGGCTCAGATGAACCGCGAGATGGTCGAGTTCTTCGTGAAGCGTTTCCCGCAAGACGCGAAATGAGCGAGGCGGTGGCCGGGAGCGCGGGTGTTCTCACTCGCATCAGGAAACGGATCTATTGACCAATGCGGGTGAGGACATCCGCGCTCCCGGCAACCGCAACCAGTGACTTCCCAGCGATCATCATGAAGGAGGGAGTCATGACAAACCGTGAACGAACGACCCTGGATCTCTATATCATCAACAGCGAACTCGGCAACGCGGTGCTAGGAGCCTGTCGGAAAACGGCCCGCGCCGGCGGGCCATTCTTGCCTTGACGATTTCATAGATGAGAAACAATGGCAACACTTTAGGTTATGATGGATTCCGAGGCCGTTTTTGCTCGTCGACAGGGCGTTGGGCGGCC
>JAPLSS010000887.1 GCA_026398515.1 Candidatus Sumerlaeota bacterium
TTGGAGGCCCTGCGGGCGGCCCCGGCGCTGGCGGATCGGCCAGAGCCACCGACCCTTCCCCCTGTGAAACGGCGTGGAGCAGCCCGGCGAGTGGAGACCCCGGCGCTGGAGGCCCTGCTCGCCGAGCTGAAAGGCAAGCGGGGGGAGGCACGTTCTCTTTGAAAGCACCACACAGGCCAGCGCCTCGGGGGGAGTGACCGACTTGTCCCGCGATCGCATTGGGCCGTCGAAAACAGAACCGCCGCTCGGAGTCTACCCGGGCGGCGATTTCAGTTCTCATGCAGTCCCCGCGCAATCCAGCTCGGATTTCCGGTGTCGAATCAGCAAAGCAACGTCTCAGTTCCTCACAACCCCGTCTTCTCGGCGGCGTTGTCGAGGAAGAGCGAACCCTCGCGGATGTAGCGGCGGGCCATGGCGACGCTGCGGTGGCCGGTCTGGTTCATGATCGAGCGCTCGCTGGCGCCTTGAGCCGCGGCCTCGGTGGCCAGTCCGGCTCGAAGGCTGTGGCCGGCGAGCCGCGCGGGGTCGAGTCCGGCCGCTTCGGCGTAGCGTTTGACCACGAGAGCGATCGACTGGGATGTCAGGCGTTTGGCCAAGACCTGTCCGTGGCGGTTGACGCGGCGGAAGATCGGCCCGCCTTCGATGCCAGCGGCGTCGAGCCAGGCACGCAAGGCGCGGACCGGGCACGTCGCGGGGCCATTCCTGCCCAGGGGGATGCCGACGCGGCGTCCATGCCCCTCGGGGTCGGTCTTCGAGCGGCGGATCGTCACGGCCATCCCTTCCGGTCGCCATTCCACGTCCTCGACATCCAGCCCGACGAGTTCCGACCGTCGGAACGCGCCGGCGAAACCGACAAGCAATAGCGCGCGATCTCGCAGGCCGAGCAGCCCCTCGGGTGTGGCGGCCAGCATCGAGCGCAGATCGGCGAGCCGGACCGGCGCTTTGCCCTCCTGGGCCATCCCAATCGAGCGGCGAATGCCCGCCCACACAGCGCGTACTCGCGCATCCCGGGTTGGCGTCTCGAAGCCGGCGGCCTGATGCGCCTGGCTGATGGCCGAGAGGCGGCGCTGGAGCGTCGCGGCGCGTCGACCGGCATGGACCAGATGGGTCAGGTAGAGCGCGACCGTTTCTGGCCGGGTCGGCAGCGCGTCGAGACTCTGGGCAGCGCACCACTCCGTGAAGTCGCGCCAGTCGGCCCGGTACGCGCGCAACGTGTTCTGGGCCTTGGCCTGCGCGACAAACCCGCGGGCCTTGGCGGCAATGTCTTCGAGGCGCGCCAGAGCGGCCGCCTCTCTGCGCTGAATCGGTCGATCCATGACCGTGTCCTCCGTGTCTAAGTAGTGATACGGTTGTGTTATCACTACTCAGATTCGGCTCGGCTTTCAACAATTTTCCAGCCGAAATCCGGATTTCTCAAGCCGCATACCGCGTACACCCAAGATCTTGCATCCGCGCGCCACGCAGAGCGCAGATGTGGGGGAAATGCCCAGATGAGACGCATTCGGCGAGATCGAACCCGTAGGAGCTGCCGGCCACTGCTTTTGGCCGCCGCCCACTCCACAGCTTGCTCGCAAAACGCGCCCTCAACCACCCGGCAATGGACACCGGCCGCGTTCAACGCCACGCTCCGGCAGTCGTCCGCCGTAGAAGGGGGCGCTCGCCAGGGGCAGGTTCGTCGACAGGCGGGATCGGGCACGCAGACGTTTGACTGCGGGGGCGTTTGTCGTTGAACGCGACTTGCGAACCGGCTATACAGGCCGGACATGGGGTTCGGCCGATCGAATGATCATCGGGAAGGAGCCGGGCCAATCTCACCGAATGAGGCGCGCGCTTCCGGTGATCAACACGGCCGCTTGATCTGTCGCCGTACCAGGTGAAGCAGGCGGAGACGCAGGAGCGGGCGGCCAACGCCACCGTGGTGGCGTGGATTTCCCTCAGCGCCTGTTGGCGCAAGAAGGATGTCTCAAGTGTCTTCTCCCTCCAATGAGAAGCAATACGACTGGCCTGCAGACAGCGGGACGATCCAAGAAATAATCTTGGAAAAGCTCCGCAATCATCGCCGCGCTGACGAGATCGAAATGCGCGTCATGAAGAAGTTCGAAAGGCGATACGGTCTGATCGCAAGCGGTGCAAGAATCTCGCATCGCCAGTTACTTACGGTCATCGGGGATTGCCGCATGGATGAAGAAAGAGAATTCGCGCGGCGAAGAGGGATGCTGGAGGATAGGAAACGCGATCTTGGGGTTGGGGAGGACCAGATAGAGCGTCTCCGCGCGCGCCGGCACGGCTTGGCGGAGGAGCCGATGGACAGCATGGGACACGCGCCTGAGGAGAGCCCTGACTCGGTGAATCAGATAATCTTGTCCGGGGTCAAAGAGAAGAGGCGAAGAAGGCCCAGAGCATTTGAGAGGTATGCCGACCTCCTGGCGCCGGGGCAACCGCTCTGGCGTGATCTGACGGTCTACAAAATCGGCGTCGCCCTCAATGAACAGGCGTCTTCAGCTTGGAATCGGTTGCTGGCATTCCGGGAAACTGCCTACCCTTTGTTCCATTTGTGTGTGGGAGCGCAGGCCGATTTGTCGACTCTCCCGCCCATCGTTCAGCATGAAATTGACACCCGGTTGCGAGGAGCCTTTGCCAGCGTCTCGAACCTCCTGCGCCAGACGACAGTTCCGTTGGCCGCGCTTCTCATCACCATCCCGAGCTCTGCTCCAAGGAAAGGCGTACAAGCAGACCGCTTATTCCCTTGGCTGGTCTCTCAGATGGCGAAGAATCTTCGAGAGAAAGGCTGCAAACAGCCGATACCCGTCATCGGCGAGATCCTGCGAATTACCTATTTCTCGTACGAGGACAAGTTGGCCAGACAGAAAATCGGAATCCCCGAGAAGGGTACTCCCCCTGCCTCCAGCCAGCGGCCTGCTACCGAAGAGAGAGAAGACCCCGAGTTAGCTGCACTCCGGAAGCAGTATGCCCCACTCAGGGAGAACCTGTGGGTGGTTCTTCCAGAGCACATCCGCCAAGACCTGCTGGAGCGAGACAAGCGCCAGAGAACGGTGCTCCTTCGAAATGCTGAGCAGGCAGGCAAGTCGCTGTCGCTGAAAGATGTGCTCGGCCGGTACCTTGCGGGACAAGCGATGCGACAGGCCAAAACTCTCGCCCGCCACTTCGTCAAAACCGCATAAATCGCCGGAATGCGATTTATGCACTTACCGTGTCGGATAATGAATAGAAGGCGGGCCAGCCCGCCCTCCGTCTCAACACCCTTGCGGCTGGGACACGCAAGCCAGCGCGAATGGCCTCGAGGGGAAGAGACAAATCCGATGCGGAGCGGAGCAATGCCCTCGTCATTCCCTCGTCTGTCTTGTTCAGCCTACCCAATCACCTCAACGCGAAACCTTTTCGAGGTCGCTGTCCTGATGGCCGGCGGACTCGTCTTGTCGGACGCACAGCGTGTCGATGGCAAGGTCGTTTTCAGATTCCGCGACCCCCGTGCCGCTGACCTCCTTCGACAGCACCGCGGCGCCGGCCTGAATTTGAACAGCCGCAGATTCGTCGACGCCATCAACGCCGCCCGCGACATCGCGTTCGCACTCTAGGGAGGCGACAGATGACCGAGCGGAGCAACGAGACCCTCAGAAAAGACGCCTGCCAGACTGCGGGTCTGACCATGAGCCGGTCCCGCATCGAGGCCGCGCGCAACTACTCCGTTGTCAATCTTTGGGATCGTCTGGGCTTCGGCGCGGTCAAGGACGGTGGCCTCGTCCGTTCGCCGTGGCGCGAGGATGCCACGGCGTCGCTTCAGGTGGGCGGCGGTAAGAACATCGTCTTTGATCACGGGACGAAGGAGAGCCTCGACACGATCGCACTCGTCCAGAAGGTACGGGCATGCGGCTTCGTGGAAGCCGTTGGCTTCATCGTAAACGGCGACGGCCCGACCGAAGTGCCATCCCTGGCACCGAAGTCATTCGCCCAGCGAGCGGTCGAAACCGCGAGGAGGCAGTTCGCCGAACTGAAGGCGAGTGGCAATCTGGGAATAGAAACCGGGACGGAGGCCAATGGCGCGGCCAAATCGAACAAATGGACGCCCGATCAAGCACTGGCGGCCCTGCGCGGCGGCCACGAGCGGCTTCTTGCCTCAACCGAGGCCATGACTCTCTTAACGGCGTATGGCTTGGAGCGCCGTACAATCGAGTGCGCGCCATTGGCCCTGCAGCGCGATGCGGTCCTTTACACCGATTCCCTCGAAGACCCGACAGTTATCAAATCCAAGTCCGTCCGGCGTGGCCCCGACGGAAAGCGCGCCGGGTGGTTCGCCTACGGCAATCCGGCGCTCTGGTGGCCCTGCGGAAAGCCGAGAGCTGGCGCGGAAATCGTCCTCACTGGCGGCGAAGAGAAATGTCTCCTCTGCATACAGGAAGGCATTGCCGCGTGCACCACTCTCAATGGCGAGGGAACCGTAGACTCCGAGTGGGCGAGAGAGATCGCGGCGTTGGGGCCTGACCGCGTGACTATCTGGATGGACAACGACCAAACCGGGCGGGACAGCTCCGAGAAGTGGGCGGCCGCGCTTTGGCTCGCCGGAGTTCGCGATGTGAGGATCATCCAATGGGCTTAGAAGGCTTGCCGAACGGCTGGGATGTCAACGACGAGTTCAAAGCGCGCGGACGCGAGGGCCTTCTGTCACTCTACGAATCTGCGCGGCAATGGCGGCCCAACTCTGCGGCCAGTACCACGTCGGACGAACCGCCAAAGCCAGTCGAAGTTGCCGACTCACAAGCAGGAGAAGCCGAAGGGGAACGCCGCGGGGAATGGAGCCCGCCCATCGCACTGTGGGACTTCGACCCGCCGGCTTTTCCTGTGCATGTCCTCCCAGATCGGTTTCGCCGTTTCGTCGAGGCCGTATCTGTGGCGACTCAGACCCCGCTCGACCTGGCCGGCATGTTGGTTCTTTCAGCCGTTGCCGTCTGCCTCGCCAAGAAGGTCGAAATCATGGCGCGGGAAGGCTGGCTCGAACCACTCAACCTTTTTGTGGTGGTTGTTCTCCCCCCCGCAGCTCGCAAGAGCGCGGTGTTTCGAGTCGTGGTCGCTCCCATCGAGGCGCACGAACGAAGACTCGCGGAAGGCGTAGCGCCGCAGATTCGTGAGGCGAAGGTTCGCCTGAAGATCCTGGAGGGCAGGAAGCAACGCCTCGAGAAACAGACGATCGCGAAACCTGATCCGTTGCACCAGAAGGAGCTAGTGGAGCTGACAAGAGAGATCGAAGAGACGTGCATACCTGCTTCCCCTCGGCTGATTGTGGACGACGTGACACCCGAGAAACTGGCGTCGTTGTTGAGCGTCCACGGGGGGCGAATGGCAGTTCTGAGCCCCGAGGGAGACATTTTTGACATCATCACCGGACGCTACTCCGCCAAAGGGGACGCGAACTTCGGCGTCTTGCTGAAGGGGCATTGTGGCGACACGTTGCGTGTTGATCGCGTTACGCGCCCTTCCGAACACATCCCCAAACCGGCGCTAACACTGGGATTGGCAATTCAACCTGAGGTTATCCTGGGGGTGATGAATCAGGGCGTGCTTCGTGGCCGCGGGTTACTGGCGCGGTTTCTCTATTCGCTGCCCAGAAGTTTGATTGGTCAACGATCAGTCGATCCTCCGCCTGTGCCCAATGAGACCCAGGATCAGTATTCCCGATACATGATGGCCTTGCTCCAGATCGAACCCGCTATTCGGCAAGACGGTGAGCCGGAACCGCATGTCCTCCGCCTCTCTGACCAGGCCGATTCGGCCCTGCGTGCCTTCCAAGTGTGGCTAGAGCCCCGGCTTGCCGAGGGAGCGGAACTGGGCACCATCGCCGACTGGGCGGGCAAACTCGCCGGAGCGGTGGTTCGCATTGCTGGCCTTCTCCACATGGCTGACTGGATTGACACCCCCGCGCCGTGGGAGAAACCGATCCCGGAGTCAACAATGACTCGGGCCATTTCGCTGGGACAATACCTTATCGCCCACGCGAAAGCGGCTTTCGGGTTGATGGGCGCCGACCCTGCGATCGCGTCGGCCCGAACCCTCCTGCGATGGATTCATTATCAGCAGAAACCCAAATTCACAAAGCGGGCCGCGTTCCAAGGGTTGCGTGGTTCATTCAAGCGCGCCAACGACCTCGATGCCCCGCTACAGATTTTGGTTGAACACAACATCATTCGGCCAGTTGATTTAGAGCAGCCACGCGGCCCCGGTCGCCCCCCAAGTCCCGGCTTCGAAGTCAATCCGCAGGCTATGGAGCCCACCGACTCCACGGTCATCGACGCCCCCGCTTTCGGGAATTCTGAGTATTTTGTGAATTCTGAGTATAGGGATGCGCCAACGAATATCGACATGCCTGGCTGCAAGAATCCGAAGTCCGAATCGCCAGAGGGCGACTGGGAGGAGGGTGTCCTGTGAGTGTGCAATCGTTTATCCGCCAACTTGTGGATCGTGGTGTTCAGCTCTCGGTGCATGATGGCCACATCCGCTATCGAGTTCCAAAAGGCGTCTTTACCTCTGACCTTCTAGAACTACTACGGGCGAACAAGCAGTTGATCCTGCGAATGGCAAGAGCGGCCGCCGCGGATCCGCCATCTGGCTCTGAATCCCTTTTCCCATGTCGCTTTCATAGCGACCTTCTTGGCGAGGAAATCCTGATCGTATGCGAGAGCTGGGCGCGGGAGGCCGAGTCGCCCCCGTCCGTTCCAGTAGGACAGCCTGTGCACTACTCCCTCGATGAAATGGTTGAACTGGCGTGTGTTAGCCCCCAGGCCATCCAGGCTGTGCACCGGGTGAAGCGCTACTTCGGCGGTCGAAGTGCCGTCAGCAAAGGCCGAGAACATCGCACATCATAGACAGCCAAGAGCGTCAAGGTTGGCGCTTGCAGTGTAGGCGCGGAGCAGCACATGGAACATCTCCCTACTGATCACCTCGAAGGAGTCGCCGTGTTCCGGCCGGACGCCGTTTATTCGCGCAAGGCCTTGGACCGAATGCTTGGCGACATCGTGGAGACGGATCGATTTCTACAACGCCTCGGCGTTCTTGTTCGCTTCAAGAACGCCGTGCTCGGGGCCGACATTCTGAGGGCGATGGAGCAGCGGCGCGATGAACAACGCGAGCTGGCAGAGATTGCCGGGCATCCGCATGGAGGCAGCGCCGTCGACGGGATTCTCGGCGCCTCCCGCTTACCCCGCAACCGGCGCAGGGCATCCACGTCGGGCGTCCGCCCGCTGACCAAAGCCGATGTCATGCCGGAAGAGTCTTGACCATCCCTGCCGGACGGATTAGATACTGGAGTTACTCCCATGAACACCCAAACGAGACCATTTCATCCCGTCAGGCCAATCGCCGATGTATCGCTGGCGCGACACGATAAACTGTCGCCCGCTCCGGCGTCGTCGACGATTGGCATGATCGGCTGCAATGGCTCGCATGGGAGCGACCCGACTGGGCAGAAAGGAGGTGAAACTACGATGGCGAATTCCTTCCGCAAGAAAGTTGGATTCGTGACCGTGTGGCAAGACGCCAACGAGCAGTTCAAAGCGCGGTTCCAGCATCCGCTGACGAATCAAGACGTACGCCGGACCTTGCAGGTCGGGGCCGAAGAGGAGGCCATCCAGGCGGCATTGGCTCTCAACCGCGCCGTGTTGGAGGACCGGGGCCTGCTTTTCCTCAGCGCCAAGCCGCGCAAGACGGTGGCGGACATGGGACCCACCATCGCCGACGCCCTTGCGGAATCGATTCGGATGACGCGAGGCAATGAGGCGACGAGGACCCGATACCAGAAGGGGGCAAACCTATTCCAGGACTGGCTCCGAGCCAATCAACCTTCGGTGCAACACTGGGCGGATCTGCGCCCCTCGATGATCATCGCTTGGGTACAATCCATGAAGGCGACGGGCAAAGCCTGCGACACGATGCGCTTGGCGCTGACGCCGATCCGTCGATCTTCGGCTTATTGGGCCGCCGAGCGCCCGGATCTGTTCCGCGACATCGTCAAGGGGGCCGGTAAGCAGATCACGCTGGAGCGCCCCCCCATGCAACCCGTCACGGCGTTGGCGCCCGAACAGGTGGCGCAGTTCCTGGACTGGTTGAAGGAGAATGCTCCGCGCCTATGGCCGATGGCGTATCTGTCGGCTCTGAGCGGTCTGCGGATGATGGAGGCGGCCAGCCTGCGGCACTGCGACATCGACTGGACCGCCGGGACGGCGACCATTGCCGACACCGCTACGCACAAGCCGAAGAACCGCGGGAGTTATCGGACGATCCCCGTCATGCCCGAAGCGCTGGCGGCTGTCCGCGAACACCTCGATGGTTCGAAGGTGCAGGGGATGCGGGAAGACCCAGTATTCCTTCACGCGCGCGGACGGCCCTGGAATCAGTCGAACCTAGTCACCGCATGGCAGCGCGCCCTGAAGGAAGCCCGTGAGGACTCAGGATTTGCATTCCTCGCCGACTTCCAGCCCCATCGCCTTCGGGCGGCGTTTTCGACGATGGCGTCGCGGGCGAAGGTTGACCACCGGCTACTTCAGCGGTATGTTGGTCATGTGCCCAGTGACGTTTTGGGCATGCATTACGAATCCATCACCGTGGAGGTGTTGCGGAAGGAGATCGTCGATCCGGTTGCGCGCTATTGGGCGACCAACAAGGAGGCCAAGGAAGATGCGGATGGCAGAATCCTGGCAAAAACCCAGTAGTTCGCGCTACAAGTCGAATGAAATCAATCGCGCCCGTCGGATGTATGGGGGACTTCGAATCCGCAGGTCCCGTGTTCAAATCACGGCGGGCGCGCCACTTCTCCCGAAGCGCAAAGCAAACAGAATCAACGCTGGAACCGACACAGGCCTTCGGCGCCTTCCAGCCTCAAACCCGCTCGACGGCTGTTCGGCAGGCGTTCGGACGGCGTATACCCTGGGAATATGGAGATCCTGCTTCACCTTTTCCTGGGTGTGTGGAAGATCTCGGTCCCGAAGCAACTCGAACGCGGGACGCTCGGTTTCCCAGTATTCCCGCCCTCTGGTTAACGCTTCTGATCCCATTCTTTCTCCCGATAAACGCGTTGTTGTGTCCCGATCCTGATCGTCAGAACCTGCTCTTGCGGCCTTGGGATATTGTCCGCGAAGATCCGAGCGGACATTTCGACCTCCGTTTGCATACTCGCCCCAACATATAGGTGGCTGGGTATCCAGACCTCCTCCTGCGGCTGCATCTTCCCCGCATCAATGGAGACGAACCAAGCGCTTTCGTGATCATCGAGACTCACTCGGCTGAAACCCGGCAACCGCTCGAGAAATGGTTCCGAATCCCTGGCCGGGTGATCCTTTTCATGAACCATGACCAAAGAGTATGTCTTCGGAGCGCAGATGTCCACCCTGACATCCAATGCCACTATCCCGCTCTGATTTTTCAAGCGAAAGCCCACCCCGTTCAGAAGGCAAATCTCCTGTCGACGTTGTCGCTTCTCCTGTGGGGTTGGCTCTGCACGCTGCGCGGCGTTCATCCATCCGGCTTTTGGACTCGATGTAGCAACAGCCGATACATCGAGAAAGCGGCTCCACTCTGCTTGGCTTATCCCAGGGTTCGGCGGGGGCGGAGGATCAACCAACAAGGTGGAGGTCAAGATGATCTCCGCGCCGAGACCATTGCGTCGATCAGGATCGGCGAATTCAAGAGCGATGACGGGGATGGACGCCTCTTGCGCGCGCGCTGCCCCCATCCGGGCAATCTCATCAGGGGCCGCCTCGACTGTCGCAGTGCCACGGCGAACATACACTACATTCTTATTGAGACGCCCATATTCCTTCAGTAGATAAACAGGCCTGTCATGTCCCTGGGGAATACGAATCACGCCCACCTCTTTGCCATCCGCCTGACAGGCACTGTAGTTAAACCGCAGAGGGAGGTTTGTCTTCTCCCTGACCAACTGCTGGATGTCCGCGTCGTCCAGGTGATGAGAGACACCCTTTGCCACAGCCCTTGCGCCGGTCTTCTCTTCCACACCCACCAGGATGTAGGCATCGCCGCTCTTCCAGGCATTGGCCATCGCCAGAATGTCCTTGATTAGTTCGGCCTTTCCTTCCCTGTCGGCGTTGGCCAGCGGATATTGCTCTCCCTTGAAGTCGAGCGAATCGCATTCGCTCATCTCGAAAAGCGCATCCAGAAGCGTTTGGTCTATGGTGCTCATCAGGATCTCGCCAATCGACTCGCGGCCACTCCCACGAAGGACTCCTCCGCCCATTTACACCGACTCATACATCCGGCAGAAAGACAAGGCCTCGCCCTCCAGTAGCGGCGCCAATCCCGGATCGCACCTGTCCGCGCCAAGCAGCCTGGTGTTGCGGACATCGAGCAAGCCGACGTGCTCCCCGTCGAGTTGCTCGGCCAAGGGTCATCGGCCGGTCAAATGCATGAGCGTGAACCCACCCAGAGGGCAGTGCTCCACTCTGCACCCCGTGCAATATCTGATACTCAACAGCCGCCGCGGCTCGCTTTTCAGCGGGCTTCTATTGCCACCAAACATCACTATGTCAAGCTTCGTCTCCGATGCCAACTCTAATCCTATCAGCGTAGCCTCAAGGCCCCAAACGACTAGAAGGCACCGAAGCCACAGAGACAACCTGTGTGGCTTTGGAGATCGACCAGCCTTTTCTGCGCCCCAGCATCCCGCCACGCGCCCCAGCCACCGCGGCGCGACGGGCGGCGGGTTCCCCTCGTGAACGTCGTTATTTCCTGAGAATTTTTCGTTTTCCAGTTCGCGCGGGTATTCGTCCAGCGCATCGTTCTCGTTTAGTTTGGCGAGACACAAACACGAGAGCGGAGGAGACGCGAGATGGGGGACATCGTGGCGGCGGCGAGGGTGCTCAGGTCGGCGGCGCCGGAGGCGCCGCCTGCGGGGAAAGCCATGCCCGTCCTGGCCGAGTCGTTCGGCGAGAACGAGGCGTCGGCCAGCGTCGAGCGCGTGGTCGAGGCCAACGCCGAGCGCTCTCCGAACACATTCACACCCAGGGGCCGGCGCTAAAGAAGGCGCTCGAACGCGCCGCGCGCACGTCGCCTTCTGATCCGCCCATTGGCCATTGACTCCCCAGGGGCGCATCTCGGCACTGCTGCCAACGCTCGCATTTCGAGACGACACGTGGGCGACGCTTGCATTGTGCGCCTTCGCACATAACCGGCAAGAAGCGAGCGAGATGCCCCCTTAGGTCATTCCACCGTCACGCCCTTCGCCAAATTCCTCGGCTTGTCCACGTCGCAGCCGCGCAGGACGGCCATGTGGTAGGCCAGCAACTGC
>JAPLSS010000670.1 GCA_026398515.1 Candidatus Sumerlaeota bacterium
CATCGCCATCAACGCCATTCTCGGCGCGGCGGTCAGCTTCCTGCTGACGCTCAAGATCGAAGAGGTCGAGGCCGCGCGCAAAATCGTGTATTGGCTCATCGGCGGGCTGGAGGACCGGCTGTGGCAACACGTGGCGATGGCCGCGCCGCCGGTGGCGCTGGGATGCGCGGTGTCGCTCCTTCTCTCCCGCGACCTGAACAGTTTGGCGCTGGGCGAGGAGACGGCCAAGTCGCTCGGCGTGTCCGTGCAGCGGTTCCGGATCGAGATTCTCGTCGTGGCGGCCGTAATGACGGGCGCGTGCGTGGCGGTCAGCGGCGTGCTGGCGTTCGTCGGCCTCGTCGTGCCGCACCTGATCCGGCTGGCCATCGGACCGGACCACCGGCGTCTGGCGCCGGCGTGCGCGCTGGGCGGCGCGGCGTTTCTGGTTCTGGTGGATCTGGCGTCGCGCGTGCTCAACCGGCCGCAGGGCGTGCGAATCGGGATCCTGACATCGCTCATCGGCGGGCCGTTTTTTCTGGGATTGCTCATGTGGAATCGAAGGAAGACGGAGAAGATTTAGTGGCAAAGAACGCAGAGAGGAACTGCCGATTGAACGACACTGACTCACCACAAAGGCACAAAGACACAAAGGGGCAGAGAAGGTGTCCCTTCGCCCCTTTGTGTTGAGATTCTGTCGCTCAAATCACAAATCCAAAATCGAAAATCGAAAATCTTATGTGGGAACTAAAACACATCGCCTATCGCATCGAAGGCCGCGCGCTCGTCGAAGGCGTCGATCTGGCCATTGCGCCGGGGAAGCTGGTCGGCGCGCTGGGGCCGAACGGAGCGGGCAAGTCGACTCTGCTGCGGCTGGCCGCAGGGCTGCTCGATCCGTCGGAAGGCGAAGCGCGGCTCGACGGGCGGCCATTGCGCGAATACACGCGCCGCGAGGCGGCGCGCCGGATCGCCTTCGTGCCGCAGGACACGCACGTCGAGTTTCCATTCACCGCGTTCGAGATCGCGCTCATGGGGCGCAATCCGCGGCTGGGGCGCTTTCAATGGCCCGGCCCCGCCGACCGCGAGGCCGTGCGCCGCGCCATGGAGCGAACGGAAACCATCGAGTTCGCGGAACGCCCCGCGACCACCCTGTCCGGCGGCGAGCGCCAGCGCGTCTTCCTGGCGCGCGCGTTGGCCAGCGAGAGCGAGTTCATCGCGCTGGACGAGCCGACGGCGAATCTCGACGTGCAGCACGTGCTGCAATTCCTGTCGCTGGCGCGCGACCTGACGCTGCGCGAAGGGCGCGGCATTCTGATGGCGATGCACGATTTGAACGTGGCGCAGGAGTATTGCGACCAAGTTCTTCTGCTGGATCGCGGCCGCGTGGCGGGAGTCGGCGCGCCGGGCGAGGTCCTGACGCCCGATCGGATTCGTCGGGTGTTTCGCGTGGACGTCGAGCCGCTCACCCGCGGGGATGGGGGAACGGTCCTGGCCTTTCGCCAAACCGAATGAGAGAGAACCACGAAGGACGACAAGGACATCAAAGACAAGAAAGACCTAAAGGACGCCAGGGAGGCAAACGACACTTTTCGGTTTTCTCGTGTTTGTTCGTCCATTTCGTCCATCCTGTCCATTTCGTCTTTGATGTCCCTGATGTCCTTGTCGTCCCTGTCGTCCTTCGCGACCAGACACTTCCCGGCATAGCAGCCATGGCCAAGCGCCTTTCATTGGATCAACAGATCGAGGCCTTGAACGCCTTGGAGGAGGCGCCTCTTTCCGAGGAGACGCTCGCGCGGCTGCGCAAGGCCGTCGAAGGCGCCCAAGCGCTTCTGGCCGCGCGCGCCGCCGGGATCATCGGCCGGCGCGGGCTTTCCGATCTCACCGACGCCCTGATTCAAGCCTTCCATCGATTCCTGCAAGACCCGGCGAAAAGCGACAAGGGCTGCGTGGCCAAAACGGCGATCGCCGAGGCGCTGAACCGGCTCCAATCGCGCGACGCCGAGGTCTTCCTGGTCGGAGTCCGCCACACGCAGATGGAGCCCAGCTGGGGCGGCCCGCAGGACACGGCCGATCAACTGCGCAGCCATTGCGCCGCCGCGCTCGTGCGTCTCGGGCATCCCCGCATGTTCCACGAACTCGCCTCGCTTCTGATGGACCGCGAGGCCCATCCGCGGCGCTCGGCGGTGGAGGCGCTGTCGTCGTTGCCGCGCCGGGAGAGCGAGCTGCTGCTGCGGATGAAGATCCTGGCCGGCGACGAGAAACCGGACGTGATTGTCGAGTCTCTGTCGGCGCTCATGGGAATCGCGCCCGACGACTCGCTGGATTTCGTCGCCCGCTATCTCGACTCGGACAATCCGCTTGTCGCCGAGGGCGCGGCGATGGCCCTGGGCGAATCCCGCGGCCTCGAAGCGTTCGAGATCCTGCGGCAGGTCTGGGAGAACAGCATCGACTCGGAATTCAAGAAGAGGCTCCTGGCGCCGATCGCCCAGATCCGCCGCGAGGAATCGTTTGAATTTCTCGTTCAAGTGTTGGAGGAAGAGCACAAGGCCTTGGCGGCGGAGGCGTTGGATGCATTGGCGCTCTATTCCGCCGACGGCGCGCGCCGCCGGCGGGTCGGGCAGGCGGTCGACGTGCGCGACGATCGGGAACTGAAGGCGCGGTTTGAGCGCAAGTTCAAGAGTTAGGCCCTATCCTTGGGCTTTTCGGGCGTCTTTCTGTGCGATTCCTGGGAGCGCCGACGTCCTCGTCGGCAATAGACCGCCATCGGATGCGTCACTGCCGACGAGGACGGCGGCGCTCCCCGGACCCGGCTGACTTACATGAACGAGGCAGCGCCTTCGCCGCTCTCGCGTGGAGGATTCAAAATGCATCGTTTCTTTCTCGGGTCCTTTCTGCTTCTAGCTTACGCCGCCGGAGCGGCGGAGGCCGCCAGCGCCCCGACGTCCGACCAGCGCTTCGAGAAGATGCAGGCGAACTTCGACCCGGTGAAGCCCAACACCTCGGCGCGCGATTTGTTCCGCTTCGCCCTCGAAGCCGCCGACGCCGGATGGCGTCCCGAAGTCGTCGAGAAAGCGCTCGCGGCCGCCGAAGACATGCAGGACCGCGATCCCCAGAGTTCCACCTATGGAAACTTTCGCTGGTACATGAAAACGCCAAAGGTCGTAGATAAGAACGCGGTGGAGTTCTCCATGGAACGGGCCGCGCTTCTCTGGAAACTGCACAAGGACAAACTGACCGACGGCGCGCGCGAACGCCTGAAGCGCCTGATGGACTTGAGCGTCGAGGGCATTCGCCGCCACAAGGTC
>JAPLSS010000212.1 GCA_026398515.1 Candidatus Sumerlaeota bacterium
CCTACCTCGATAGCCGCTCTCGCGGCGCGCTGGTCGGGCTCTCGATCGACACCAGCAAAGAGGATATCTCGCGCGCGGTGCTCGACAGCACCAACTACGAGGCGAAACTCAACATAGAAAAAATGAACGAGGCGGGATGCCGAATCGCGCAACTTCGCGCGGTCGGAGGCGGCGCTAGGAGCAGGCGATGGCTTCAGATGAAAGCCGACTGCTTCGGCCTGCCGGTCTCCTCCATGAAGGTCCGGGAAGCCGCCGCGCTGGGGGCGGCCATGCTGGCGGGGATCGCCCTGGGGAGGTTCCGGGACGCCGATGAGGCGGTTGAGGCGATGGTCGCTCTTGGCGAGACCCATGAGCCGGACCCGAAACGAGCGACAGAATACGAGGAGATCTTTCAACAATAGTAACTCTTCACCCATCTGCAATGGTTGGGGCAGGCAGGGGGGGCAAGGAGCCGGTTTGAAGGTAGGTTCGCAGGGCATGGGTGATGGTCTGGGTCGGATCATGGCCGCGGAGTTTCAGGGTTTGGTAGACGCTCATGAGGAGGGCCTGGGTGGCGGCCCCCTTCTGGGACCGATTGGATTGGTGATTCTTGCGCAGGACGACGGCGGGGCGGATCATCCGCTCGGCGAAGTTGTTCTCATAGGGGACCTCGGGCCGGTCGAGGAAGGTGAAGAGGTTGTCGCGGTGTCGGTCCAGGCGGGCGGCGAGGCGGGCGGCGTCGCCGTCGAGGTATGTCCCTTGCGCCAGGGCCAAGAGCCGGCGGTCGATGCGCCGGATGAGGCCGGCGTATCGCGCGGGGGTGAAGTCCGCCCGCTTTCGCAGGCGGATCCCATCGTGCACCAGGCGTCGGAGCGTCTTGGCGAAGCCCTTCCACTCATCGGAAGCGTTCCTCTGGTCCACCTTCTCGAGCTCCCGCAGGAGATGGACGAGGCAGCACTGGTGGTCCCCGGCGAGGACGGCGTCGTAGGCGGCCCAGAAGTCCCGGACCAGGACGCCGTCGAAGGCCTCGGTGAAGAACTTCCGCAGCGCGGGCTCCCCGCGGCTGGGGTCGATGAGGTAGTAGCAGAGATCCCTGCACGCGAAGCACCAGAGCCACTGACAGCGGCCGTCCACCCGAGAACCGGTCTCGTCGGCGTGCAGCACGGCCGAGGCGCGCGCCGCCTGGGCGATCTGGTGATACCAGGGCTCCAGGATCTCCGCCAGCCTCTGCCAGGCCGCCACCAGCCCGCCCGCCGTGAGGCGGGTGTTCAAATGGTATCCAAGGATGGACAGAATCTGGTCAATCGTCACCCCGAGGCCGTAGTGGAACCAACTGGTCATGCTGACCAGCCGATGGCCGATCGCGGCGTGGGGGAGGGCGTCGGCGACCACGGGCTCGATGTGGCGTCTGCAGCGGGGACAGTAGTCCCGGTGGATGGTGTGCTCGGTGACCTCGGTCCGCAGGGTCTCGGGCAGGTCCTCGATGAGGCGCGTGCGCACGCGGCGACACCGCTGAAGGGCTCCCCCGCACTCCGGACAGCGCTCCAGTCGATGTTCCACCCGCCGGTCGATCCGTGGCGGCGCCGCGCGGCGGTGACCCTCATGACCGACCTTCGCCCCCGCCCTCTTGCGACGCCGACGCCCGGACGAGGGCTTGGCATACGGGGGCAACTGCCCGGAAGGAGTGGAGGGCTCGATGGCCTTGGGGGCCTCCAGCCGCGCCTGGAGATCGGCAATCCGACGGGCCGCCGCCAGGAGCGCCAGCGTCACGGCCTCCGGCCCCAGGCGATACAGCTCGCGCGCCTGCGCCTCGCTCAGCTCGCCCCGCAACGCGACGGCAATCAGCGCCTTCGCCCGCGCGCCTTTGATCCCCGCTTGCCCCATGCCCCCGATAGATGCAACCGCTATGCCACAGCGCGAAAACAACGGGGAATACAGTCAATAAACCAGTCTCTTACGTTGCAGATGGCTGAAGAGTTACGAAGTACCAATGATCGCGGACGAAGTCCGCCGGCGGTCTTAACAGGAGGTGCGTAAGATGCGGAGCATATGTGTCTCGGTATTGGCACCGGTGTGCCTTGCGGTGCTGGCGTCCGCGGCGGCGGCCGATGAAAGGAGGGTCCAAGAGATGGGCACGGAAAGCGCTGGGCGAGG
>JAPLSS010000775.1 GCA_026398515.1 Candidatus Sumerlaeota bacterium
CCGGCGCCGACATCCTCGTGGCCCACATGGGATTGACCACGGCGGGCTCGATCGGCGCTCAAACGGCCAAGACGCTCGACCAGTGCGTCGGCCTGATCGACCGCATCGTCAAGACGGCCAAGGACATTCGCGGCGACGTGATCGTCCTCTGCCACGGCGGCCCCATCGCCGAGCCGAACGACGCCCAATACGTCTTGAAGCGCTGCCGGGGCGTGGATGGCTTCTACGGCGCCAGTTCGATGGAACGGCTGCCCACCGAACGGGCCATCAAGGCGCAAACCGAGCAGTTCACGCGCATTCCCCTGGCACGATGATCCAAATGGGCGCCAAAGCAGGCGCAAGGGCGGAACGCCTCGCTGGATACGGGATCCACCGCCAAGGAGCATAGGCCATGCAGGGGAGCGAGCAGATCAATCGCCGGCGGTTTCTGAAGTCCGCCGCCGCAGCCGTAACGTTTCCTTCCATCATTCCTTCGAGCGCCCGGGGCGGCGGCGCCCGCCCGCCGGCGAGCGAACGCATCGTGGTCGGCATCATCGGCTGCGGCTTTGGGTGGGAAATGTTCGCCGGAGGCGGCCCAATGCAGTGCGTGGCCGTCTGCGACGTGCGCAAGACAACACGCGAGCTGGTCAAGGCCGAAGCGGACCGGCGGCAGGGAAACAAGGATTGCGCGACCTACAACGATTTCCGCGAACTCCTGGCGCGCGACGACATCGACGCGGTCTACATCGCCACGCCCGACCACTGGCACGCCTTGATCACCATTGCGGCGGCCAAGGCGGGCAAGGACATCTATTGCCAGAAGCCGCTCACACGCGCCTTCACCGAAAGCAAGGCGGTCCGCGAGGCGGTCCAGCGCAGCGGCGTGGTGTTTCAACACGGCGCGCAGCAGCGCTCCGACCCGCGCATGGTCCGCGGCTGTGAAATGGTGCGCAACGGACGCATCGGCCAGCTGCGAAACGTCCGGCTGGGCATCCCCGGCGGCGAGGCGGTCGGCCCACAGCCTATCGAACCCGTGCCGCCGGAGTTGGATTACGACATGTGGCTGGGTCCCGCCCCCTGGGCGCCGTACACCACCCGGCGGTGCACCTCGGTCGGACATAGTTGGTATTTCATCTCCGACTACTGCATCGGGCACCTCTCCGGCTGGGGGGTGCACCACATCGACAGCGCCCAACAGGGAACCGGCGCCGATCACACGGGCCCGCTGGAGATCGAGGGGCGCGCGCAGTTTCCCCAGGAGGGCCTCTACGACACCGCGGTGACGTGGAAGATCAAGTATACGTTCGCCGACGGAGTGACCTGGGATTGCACCGACGACTCACAAAACCGCATGGGCATTTTGTTCGAGGGCGCGGAAGGGTGGGTCTTCATCTGGAGGGGCGTTCTGGACGCGCATCCCAAGTCCTTGCTGAAAGAAGCGATCCGTCCGGAGGAAGCCCGCCTGTATCGGTCCAACGACCATGTGCGCAACTTCCTCGATTGTGTCAAGTCCCGCGGCCGAACGGCGGCGCCGGTCGACGTCGCGCACCGTTCGACCACGCTCTGCTGCCTGGGCGACATCGCCACGCGGCTGGGACGAAAAATCCGCTGGGACCCGGAGGCGGAGTGTTTCCACGACGACCCCGCGGCCACCCGACTGCTGAGCCGCGCCTACCGCGCCCCGTGGACTCTCTCCGTCTGAAGCAGGAAAGGCATTGGCCATGCGACCTTGTGCGCGGTTCTTGATCGTCGTCTTCGCGCTGCTACCCATCGCGGCCTATTCGGCGTTGCCGCGGACCCGGGTCGATACCGCGCCCCCGCCGCGCAGCCGAGCGGAAGTCGAATCCGTCGTCGCCAAGGCGCCGGCGGCGTCTCCGGTCGACTCGCTGCGCGACCTCAACATCGTCCTCGTGGCCGGCCCCAAGGACCACGGCGCAAACGCGCACGATTATCCTGTATGGCAGAAACGATGGGCGACGCTGTTGGGGGGCCGGAGCGCCGGCACGCCGGGCGAATCCCAAGTCAACCTGTACGGTCCGGCGCCTTACGGCCGACGCGAGGAATCGCTGAAAGGCGCGCCCAAGGTCAACGTCGAGACGGCCCAGCTATGGCCCAGCCAGGCGCAACTCCAGACGGCCGACCTCATCGTGACGCAATGCTATGTTCGCTGGAACGACAGCATCCTGGCGGACCTCGAACAATACCTGGATCGCGGCGGCGGCTTCGTGGCGATCCATCCGGTCGTCATCACCAACGCGCAATGGTCGCGGAAAGTGGCCGACCTCATCGGCCTGGCTTGGGAGGACGGCTATACGCGTTTTCGCGAAGGCCCGTTGGATGTGACGATCACCTCGAAGGATCACCCCATCTGCCTGGGCCTGCCCGAGAAGATCCATTTCCTCGATGAAGCCTACTGGCCCCTCAAAGGCGACCAGAGCAAGATTCAAATCCTGGGCGCGTCCAACGAAGCCGCCAGCAAGAGGTCCAGGGAAACCACGCCCCAGCCCATGTACTGGACCAGCGAGGTCCGCAAGGGACGAGTGTTTGTCTGCCTGCCGGGCCACAATGTCTGGTCGTTCGACGATCCCTACTTCCGCCTTCTGCTTCTGCGCGGCATGGCGTGGGCGGCGGGCGAGTCGCCGTACCGCTTCGATGCCCTCGCGCTGCGCGACGCGGTGTTGAGCGATGACCATCCCGCCAGGCCCGCGCGCGATCGGGCGTTTCTCCAACTCCGATCGTATGGGTGGGACCAAAGCCGCGCGCCGCTGGCGGTGATTGACGAAACGACCTCCGCCGCGCTTGCTCGGAACGATGCCGCAACGTTGATGGACTTGGCGCATCGCTATGCGGAGGTGTTGACCGCAGAAGCCACAATCGCCGGGAAACAATACGCCTGCCGCGAGCTGAGCCGGATCGGCTCAGGCGATTCCGTCCCCGCGCTCGCCGCTCTCTTGGCCAGTCCCGACCTCTCGGACATGGCCCGGCTTGCCTTGGAACGCATCCCCGGCCCTGCCGCAAGTCAGGCGCTGCTCCAGTCGCTCCCCGGTGTCAAAGGCGAACAGAGAATTGGCGTGGTTGATTCCCTTGGCGTTCTCAGAGCGGAACAAGCCGTGCCAGCATTGGCGGGCCTGCTGGCGGATTCGGACGCCGCCATCGCCGGCGCGGCGGCCAATGCGCTGGGGAAGATTGGGACGTCCGACGCCGCCCGCGCCCTCGCCGATTCAGCGGCCAAGGCGTCCGGCCCGCAACGCGCCGCTCTCATCGACGCCGCATTGAACGCCGCGTCTTTGTTGGTTCAAGCCGGCAAGACGGAAGAAGGGGCAAGGATCTGCGACGGCCTTCTTTCGGCGGAGAACTCCCCGTACGTCCAAGCCGCCGCTCTGCAAATCCAAGTGGCCGCACGCCCCGACCAAGCCGGCGCGCTTCTGATCCGCGCCTTGAGAAGCTCTGACAAACGCCTTCAGGGCGCCGGGGCGCGCATGGTCCGCGAAACTTCGGATAACCAATTGCTCAAGGCCGTCGTGGCATCGTTCTCCGATCTCCCTGGCGCCGGCCAAGTCCTCGTGCTGAACGCGGTGGGAGATCGCGGCTATGCGGGGGCCAAACCGGATGCGCTTTGGGCGATTGACAGCCAGGACCTCCCGGTTCGCGCAGCCGCCCTTCGCGCCTTAGGCGCCCTCGGCGACAGAACTGACGTCGCCCGGCTGGCTCAATCGGCGGCGAGCAGTGATGCCGAGTCCCGTCAGGCCGCGCGCGACAGCTTGGCAAGGCTTGCCGCCCCTGGGGTCAACCAAGGCATCATCGAGTCCTTGCCGCAGGGGGATCCCAAGACGCAGGTGGAGCTCCTGCGCGCCTTGGCGGCGAGAAATGCGACCGAGACCACGCCTGCCATCGCAAAAGCCGCCGAAAGCCCGGAGGCCCAGGTGCGCCAGGCCGCCGTCGAATCCCTGGCCGTGTTGGCGGATGAAAGCCAGATTCCTGCGTTCGTGCAATTGCTGAAAACAGCCCGAAACGCTCAGGACTTGGGAATGGTCGAGAAGGCGATGGCCGCCCTGGTGGGACGATTGGGCGAACCATGCGCGGATGGCCTGGTTGGCGGCCTCGAAGGCGCCGCACCTGAGGCGCGTGCGGCCCTGCTGCGGACGCTGGCCAAAACCGGGGGGGCCAAAGCGCTGGCCGCCGTGCGCTCGGCCGCCCAGGACGAGGACGCCGAGATCAGGCGGACAGCCGTCCGCGGTCTAGCGGACTGGCCGACTCCAGAGCCGATGGCGGACCTTCTGGGCCTGGCGAAAGCCGCTGACAGCCCGGTTGAGCGGACAGTGATCCTGCGCGGCTTTGTCCGCATGATTGGCTTGCCATCCGATCGGCCCCCGAAGGACGCCCTCGCCCTCT
>JAPLSS010000485.1 GCA_026398515.1 Candidatus Sumerlaeota bacterium
GGCAATCGACAATCGGCAATATGTTTCGCCTATGCCCACCGCGCGTCGATGGGGTCCTGGTATTGGCGCACCTTCCCGTCCAGCACGTCCTGCACGCGAACGCTCAGGCCGCAGTGGATCGATTCATAGCAAGCCATGATGGTCGCCAAGGTCTTCAGCCCGTCCTCGGCGTCGACTTCGGGCGCGCGGCCCGTGCGGACGGCTTCGATCGCGTCCCAAATCTCGACCCCGAATCCGTGCGTGACGCCATAAGGGAACAACGCGGCTTCCTGCTCCTTGGTGAGCGACTGGCGGAAGCGCGCGACCAGCTCGTCCAGCGTCATCCTCTCTCCATTGTAGCGGCGCAGTTCGCCCGGAATCGACCCGTCTTTGCCCGCCGCGTTAAAGAAGTGGAAAACCGCGGCGAAGGAATTGTGCTGGTGATAAATCGCGCCCTCGGTCCCGCCGATCATGAATAGCATTTCTTTCGCCTGCGGCACGGCGCGCGACCAGTTCCACGAGCCGATGACGCCGCTCTGGAAGCGGAAGTTGACCGAGACGCTGTCCTCCATGGGGCGCGTCATCGCCTTGGCCTTCTCGGGCGTGATGTCGACGCGCGCGGCGAAAGCGGAGACGCTCTCGACGTCGCCGAAGAAATGGCGCACGGAATCAAAGAAATGGAAGCCGCTGTCCATGATCGGCCCGCCGCCGGAGTTGATCGAGTCGGAGCGCCAGGTGTCGGGCTTGGCATTGGGATTGGGAACGCCGGCCGCGCGCCCGGCGGGGCCTTCGTGGCGAGTGATGGTGAAGATGGTCGGCCGCCCGATGAGGTTCGCCTCGCGGATCGCCCAGCAGACCGCACGCTGTCCGGGCAGGCGCCGTTGCGGGACGGCCAGGGCGATCATTTTCTTGAGGCGCTTGCCGGCCTCGATCATCGTCTTGCCGGTCTTCACCGTGATCGTCAACGGCTTCTCCAGCAGCACGTGCGCGCCGGCTTCCATGCACTCGATGGTCGCCTTGTGGTGCAGGCCGTGGGGCAAGCACTGATCGACCAGGTCAGGCTTCTGTTCCTTGAGCATCTTCGCCATGTCGGCGTAGACCTTCGGCGCGCAGCTCTCGATGCCCTGCGAAAGCGTCTGCGCGATCGCCTGCGCCGCCGCCTCGTTGATGTCGCACACGGCGACGAGTTCGAAGTTCTTGTAGCCGCGCTTGGCCAGATCAATGTACTGGGGCGCATGATTGTTCCTGACGACGGTTCCTGTCCCGACAATGGCGACTTTGACTCGGTCCGGCATAGATCGATTCTCCTTCGCGTTGGTTCCATGGGAAATCGCCGCCCATCGTGCGGCGGATGGAAGCGATTTTCAAGGGTGGTGTGGCGCCCAGCCGGCGATCTCCCGACGCCCGGCAACCCGATACTGCGAAGGCCGGTTCAGCAGAGGAGGGTGAATCCGGCTTGCGCGAAATGCTGGTCAAACGCCAGGGCGTCGACAATCCCACGCTCCTCCGTGAGTGCAAAAGACGCGCAGTCCGTCAGGCTCCATGTCTTGTCTGCACGAGTTTCGTAGCGCTCCGCCGCGTTGCGAAAGAGGGCCGGCGTGACAAAGACGGTCTTCATGACTTGCGTTTTGCCGCGCCATAAAGATAGTGATCAAGATTGATGGATGAGTCCGCGGGAACGCGCTGGAGATCCTCGTCGGGTATCGAATCGGCAATCTCCAGAATCTCCTCCCAAACGGAACGGGGCTTCCGCCGTTTGGGCGGTTGATTGCCGGAATCCTGTTGTTCAAGCTTCTTCAGGCGCGGCAGATCCTGAACCGGGACAAGGCACGCAACGGTTCGCCCTCCGGACGTAAGGACGATGCGTTCGCCGTGTTGGACGACACGATCAATAGCTTCGGCGAAGTGGTCGCGGGCTTTGGCAACAGTCAAACGAGTCATGGCGGCGCGCTCCCTCACGTCTTGTGGGAGATACTATGACAAAAGAGTCGGCGGCGTGCAAGCGGAACGCCGCCGAGCAGAACTCGCTCGAAATGGCCCGTTTGGCCATGAGTCAACCCCTCCGCCAGCTTCCGCAAACCGCGCGTCCGCCGCTCCCACAATCTTTCGATGCCGTCCCGCAACCCGAGAACGGCGAACGGCGTCAGCACAACGAGGTAGCGGTTGATGTCCGAGCGGGTCAGCGCGCGCATGGCCTCCATCGTGGCCGGAGATCGGACGGACAGGCCGCCAATGTCCAGGGGGCCTTGGCCGATGCGGTAGTACATGACGGGGACCCGCACGACGCAGACGGCGATCAGCGCCAGCGAACACACGCCCAGCATCCGCAACGACGCGGAGCGGCTGGCAAGAAGCCCGATGATCCCCGGCGCCAGAAGCGGCGACCAGAACAGAACGCCCGACGAGGGACGGACCAGGCAGTCGGCGATATAACGCGCGTCGATCTTCACAAGGTTGATGTCCTCCTGCAAGATGCCCAGGTAGATAGGCGTCCCGAACCGTGTGAGGTTGTACAACATCCAGACCCCCAACGCCCACGAGGCCGCCAGCGCAATGCGCAGGAGAGCGCTCCATTCCCTGCGAAGGAGGAGAAGCGCGCCCAGCGCCGCGGCCATCGCGCCCGTCTCCAGCCGCGTCAGGCACAGGAAGCCGAGAAAGAACCCTGCGGCGAGCTGGTCGCGGGGCCGTCCGCTCGCGAGCCCTTGGACGAAGAACAGGGCGAAGAGAGCGCTCGCCCCGTAGGCCGTCAACGTCGCGTACAGGGGCGTCTGGAGGATGTTGCGCAGGAAGATCGGTGCGGTGAAAATGGAAATCGCCGCCAACGCGTATCCCGGCAACTCGCGGTATTTCGACCGCAGCCCCCACGCGATGGCCGCCATCCCCGCGAACAGAAACAGGTAACTTGTGATGGCCAGCGACAGGGCCAGCTTCCACTGATACCAACTGCCGTCGCGCGGGAGGTAGAAGTCCTTGAACGGGACCTCGCGGAGGAGAAGAGGCACGGGAGGAATCAACGCGCGCCCAGGGCCTTTGGAGCCGGGCGCGGCGCGTTGCGGAGGAGGCGCCTTGGCGCCGGGAAGAGGGGCGCGAGGAAGAGGGGCCTTGCCGAAACCCGGCGGAAGTTTCTGCGATGGCGGAGACTTGCCGAGGCTGGGCGGCGGGAGCTTGCCGGCATCCGATGGCAGGGCTTTTTCAGCGCCCAGCGGCGCATTGCGTGAAGGCGGCGCCTTGCCGAAGGTGGACGGGGAATCGGGCGACGGTGGAGAGGGCGGCGAAGAGGGGCCGGCGTCGGTCACCTGCTGCGTCGTCACGAACGGTTCGACCGCCAAACTCAGAAACGCATAGGGAAGAAGCGCCGCCAGGCTGTAGCCCGGCGAGCGCTGTTCGGCGAAGTGCAAGTTGCCGACGATCGGCCGTTCGTGCGCCGGGGTGACCCACTGCAACATGCCGTAGTAGTCGACCGAATCGGCCGCGATGTTCGCCCGCGCCGAGGTGAAGATGAGAACGGCCAGAAGGGCGGCCCCCGCGACCAGCGCCCATCGGTCCAGGGAGGCGATCAGGCGCAGCCGCCTGGCGCGCGGTTCGGGAGCGGGCGAAGGTTTGGACTCGGCGGCCATCGTCGGAGCCTACGCAATCGGCTCCGCTTCCGCCAGTTCCTTCGCCGGCCGCGGCTCGTGCGTGAGGCGGCGCGCCTTGGGCGGCACGAACGAGGAGAGGACGGACAGCAACGCCGCCAGGCACGCCGCGCCCAGGAACAGCCGCGCGTAGCCGAACATCTCCCACACCCGCCCGGCCGCCAGCGGGATGCTCATCGAGGCGACGTGGTTGATCGAGCTGCCGAACGCCAGGGTCGAAGTGATTTCCTGCGGCGAAGCGGCCAGGCGCGACATGTAGACCGCGCGGGCCGAACTGAGCGCGAACAGCATGTCGTCGAGAATGTAGCAGGCCGAGGCGATCAGCAACTGCTGGCGGGGCGTCCCGCCCAGCCATTTCGCATAGCCGTAGCCCAGGCAGACGAAAATCAGCACGAAGCCGTCCAACTGCATGATCCGCCGCTCGCCGAACCGGTCGATGGCCATCCCCGCCAGCGGCTTCAGGAACAGCCCGACGCTCGCCGAGATCATCAGCAGATTTGCGATCTTCGTGGCGGGGAAGCCATAAACCTTGATCAACACCCACGGGCCGAAGGTGATGAAGATCTGCTTGCGCGCGCCGTAGAAGAACTCCAGCACGTAATAAAGGCTGAAACGCCGGCGCACCACGAGACGGGCCTTCGGCGCTTGCATGTGCGGGACGTGCATCGACCGGTAGACCAGCGCGGCGACGAACGCCACCGCCGCCGCGCACAGGAACCCCATGCGGTATTGAGGGGCCACGTCGCTGAAAAAGAAGCGCACAAAGCCGCTGCCCAGCAGCGCGCCCGCCGTCCCCACCATCGCCATCTGCCCCATGCGCGCGCCCCGCGACTTTTCGTCGGTCAAGGCCAGGGCGAGCGAGCCGCTGACCGGCTGGAGCAGGTGCAGGCCCGCGCTGGCCAGCACCATCATCGACACCATGGAGCCGTAATGCCGGCCGAACAGGGCCAGCCCGACGTAGCCCAAGCCCAGCATCGACGCGCCGACCACGCCGATGCGCGTTTCCGGCAGCGCGAACAGGATGCCCGTCATCAGAACGACGAGGAACCCGGGCGTCTCACGCGGCAATTCCAGGAATCCGCGCTGTTCGGCGCTCAGCCCGAAGGTGTCGCTGAGGAAGTTGTTGAACGTCGAATCGTTGATGCTCATCGCGGCCGACAGGCAGCCGACGGCGAGGAAGAGCAGGAAAACGGGCGACGCGATGACCGAGAGGATTCGCGACTTCGAAGACATCCGTTCCCATCCGCGGCGCGTTTCCCAGAGCGGCGGCGCCGCTGGGGAAGTCAAAGCGTGCGACGGAATCCGATGCGGCGCAAGAGAAGAAACCCCGAATTGCTCGTTGAACAACCAGGATTCGCGAGCAGAAAACCTTGATCCTCGCGGCGCCGGCCAACATGATGCGTCTCATGGCGCGCCCGCGGCGCGGTCTGCTTAACTCGTGGAAGCTGTGCCCCTATCTTCTGGTTGTGGAGTTGTCGTGTAACGATGTGGACCGTTGTGTGGAAGGCGATGCGCCGGATTGTTGTGTCGTGGGCCGGGATTTTCCTCATGCCGCTTGCCGTCTCCGCCGCCTCGTCCGCGGCCCCGGCTTCGCCGCCGAAAGAGACGCGCGCGCTGTGGGTGACGCGGTGGGATTACAAGACGCCGGACGACGTGCGGGCGATCATCCGCAACGCCGCGGCGTGTTATTTCAATCTCGTGCTCTTTCAGGTGCGCGGTGCGGCGACGACCTTCTATCCGTCGTCGCTGGAGCCGTGGGCGTACGAGCTGACGAGCAAGACGCCGGCGACGCTGGGCCGGAATCCGGGCTTCGACCCGCTGCGCGTGGCGCTGAACGAGGCGCGCCAGCGCGGGGTGGAACTGCACGCGTACATCAACGTCCTGCCCGGATGGAAGGACAAGGATGTCCCGCCCAAGTCCTCCAAGCAGGTGCGGGCGATTCATCCCGATTGGTTCTTGTTCACGCGTGCAGGCAAGCCGATGCCGGCGCAGGGCTTTTACGCGTTCCTCAATCCCATGCGACCCGAAGTGAAGGATCACGTGACCGCCATCGTCAGGGAGCTGCTCGACAACTACGATCTCGACGGTCTGCACCTGGACTACATTCGTTTCCCCGGAGAATACCAGAACGGCGACGTGGGCTACGATCCGGTCAGCCTGAAACTGTTCCAGCAGAAGTGCGGGGCCACGCCCGACCAGGCGCCCGAGGCCTGGGACCAATTCCGCATGGACGCCGTGACCGACGTGGTGCGGCGGATCTACACGACGGCCAAGGCGCGCAAGCCCAGCCTGATGGTCTCGGCCGCCGTGACCGCCAGCCGCGACAAGGGCCTGAAAGAGAACCGCCAGAACGCGCTGGAATGGCTCAACGGCGGGTGCGTCGACTGCCTGATGCCGATGAATTACACGGCCGACCTGACCTTGTTCAAAACCCGCGCCGAGGATTTTCTCAGCCAGCGCAAGCGCGGGTTGATCTACATGGGCATCCAGGCCGACAAGGGCGAGAAGGTGTTGCGGGATGAAATCGCGCTGACCCGTTCGCTGGGCGCGCACGGCCTGGGCGTGTTCGCCTATAGCAACCTGTTCCCGGAGCACCAGCCGGGCGCGCTGGCTCAGATGGTGAAGAGCGCGATCTTCAAGGCGCCGGCGCGCATCGTCGGCC
>JAPLSS010000574.1 GCA_026398515.1 Candidatus Sumerlaeota bacterium
CGCGAATCGCCGCCGGCGCCGCTCCTTCTCGTGATCGAGGACGAAGCGCCCATCCGCCGCTTCCTTCGCGCTTCGTTGGCCAGCCAGGGGTATCGCATCATCGAGGCGGAGACGGGGGCGGAGGGGCTGGCGCTGGCCGGCTCTCACGCGCCCGATTTGATCATCCTCGATCTGGGCCTGCCCGACATCGACGGCCTGGAAGCGCTCGCGAGGCTGCGCGAATGGTCGGCGGTCCCGGTGATCATTCTGACCGCGCGCGGCAAGGAGCAGGACAAGATCGCCGGCCTGGACGCGGGGGCCGACGACTACCTGACCAAGCCGTTTAGCGTCGGGGAACTGGCCGCGCGGCTGCGCGTCTTGTTGCGGCACGCCGCCCAGCTCCGATCGCCGACTCCCGAAACCGTCTTCGAGACGGGAGACCTGCGCGTCGACCTGGAGGCCCGAAGGGTGGCGCTAGGAGGGCGGGAAATCTCGCTCACGCCGATTCAGTTCAAACTGTTGGCCACTCTCGTGCGCCACGCGGGAAAGGTCGTCACCCAGAAGCAACTCCTAAAGGAAGTCTGGGGGCCGGCCGGCGGCGCCGACCAACTCCACTACGTCCGCATTTACATCCATCAATTGCGCCACAAGCTCGAAGACGACCCCGCCCGGCCGCGCTTCCTGATCACCGAGCCCTGGGTCGGCTATCGTTTGCACGTGCAAGAATGAGAGGGAACACGAGGGAGGCAAGGCGAGACTCGGAAGTTCTTCGGCGCGTTCGCGTCTCTGCGGCAAAGCGTTGCGTTGTCTTTGCCGGGGGGCGTTGCGTTGTTCTTGTCGCGTCCGGATTGGCGTCCCAACCGGCTCTTGACCATTTTTCCGCAAAGCGCTAGTCAGAAGCCCGTTCTCCTGCATCGCCCCGGCGCGTTTCACGCGCAGCGACCACATTCTGTCTGGATTGAGGAGGCCCACCGTGAAAGGACTGGCCAAACGCTTTATCCTGGTTGGTTTGGATGGATTTCAACTCCCGATGGCCCGGCGTTTTGCCGAGGAAGGGCGGCTTCCCAACATGCGTCGCCTGATGGAGAGGGGCGCGTGCGGCGAGTTGATCCCCTGCCTGCCTTCGTGGACGCCGACCAACTGGGGGACCATCGCCACGGGCGCTTATCCGGGAACGACCTGCCTGTCGGGATGGCTGCGCCGCGCCTACGACGATCTGGATGGCCGCCACGACCTTTCGACCTTTTCCAGCAAGGCGTGCGAGGCCGAAACGATCTGGGAAGCCGCCGAGCGCCAGGGCGTTCGCTCGCTCACGGTTTTCCATCCGGTCAGCTGGCCGCCCCGCGTGAAAGAGTCGATGGTGGTCGCCCCGCTGGGACCGTTTGGCGGAGTGGCGGGGATGACCATCGTGAAGGAGGCAGTCTGGAGCGCCAAACCGGAAGAGCCGGGATGGAAGGCGATGGAGGTCAAGCCCGGCGGGAACGGCTACGCGGCGCGCATCGTCGTCAGCGAGGGAAAGGAAGGCGCCTCGTCGGCGGAACTCACCGTCGCGTTCGACGCGGCCGCGCGGAAAGCCACTGTCTCCTGCGCCGGCACCGTCCTCGGGGAAGCGCCCCTGGGGGCCTGGTCCGATCCCGTGTGGCTGGATTTTGGGGCGCGCGGCAAGGGCGGGCTGCGGTTCAAACTCGTGCGCCTCGATCCGGCGAACGGCCAGTTCCTTCTGTATCAGTCCGCCGCCTACCCGCGGTCGGGCAGCGCCCACCCCGAGCGCCTGTGCGAGTTGCTTGCCGACCAGTGCGGCCCGTTCCCGGAAATGAGCCACCTGTACGCGAGCAAGGCCGCCGACCTGATCGACGTGGGATATGAAGTATCGCTGCAACAAGGGGTGTGGATGACCCGCGTGGCCCGCCTTCTTCTTGAACGCGAAGGATGGGACTTATATTATCAACATTACCACCTGATCGACGGCTTGTCGCATACTTTTCTAGCGAAAGCCGATCCCGACCATCCTGCTTATACTCCTCAGGAAGGCGAGAAGGCTTTAACTGCGATGCGCCGTGGATACGAAGTCGTCGACGCCATCCTGGCTGAATGGGCGCCCCTGGTCGACGACCAGACGGCCATCATGATGCTGTCCGACCACGGCAACTCGTCCAACTTCTGGGCCGTCAACTATGAAAGACGCCTGGAGGAAGTCGGCCTGCTGACTCGCAATGGCAAGGACATTGTCTGGGAGAAGACCAAGGCCTACCTGCTTCCGCAACGCATCACGGATATATACATCAATCTGAAAGGCCGCTCGCCGCGTGGGACTGTCGACCCCGCCGACTACTCGCGCGTTCAGGACGCGATCATCGACGCGCTTCTCGATTGGCGCAATCCCGACACGGGCGAACGCATTGTGGCCTATGCGTTGAAGAAGCAGCACGCGCAGATCGTCGGGTACTACGGGAAGGAAGTCGGCGATGTTGTGTTTGTTCTCAACCCGCACTACGGCCGCGGCGGCCCGGCCAATCGGTCCGTCGGCGCCTCCGGCGGCGCGAATCACGGGCCTCAGATCGCCACCGCCGGGACCTCGCTCTGCTCGAACCTGGCGGGGATGATTCTGGCCGGACCGGGAGTGCGCAAGGGCTACCTGCGCGATGGCGCGAGCGAAGGCCTGTGGAACCTGGTCGATGTCGTGCCGACTATCGCGTGGATGATGGGCTTTGAGCCGCCCCGCCATTCGCGCGGCGGCGTGATGCTCGAGGCGCTGGAACGCTGACACGATATGGCGCAGCCGCGGCGCGGGCCTTCCCGCCTGTAATGGTCGCACATCCGCTTTCCGGCGTCCGGGAATGAGGCTCTGGGAAGCCCGCGCCGCCTCCGTGCCGTTCTTCGCTATTTGACCGGCGCCTCGGGCCGGGTGACGATCTTCATCAAATTGTAACACCCCACATGCGGCGGATAGAGCTGGCGCACATGGGTGATATCGGTGTGGAAGGCCGTGCGCTCTTTGAACACGTCCTTCAACATTTGGAGGTTCGAGGATTCCCACAGCGCGGTGATCTTCGGCGATGCGGGGTCCTGCCACACATTGAACAGCTTCGGCCACGGATTGCCGACCAGGCCATAGTGGCAGTCATAGAAGAGTTTGATCATCTGCTTCGAAACCTGCTCTTCGTCCTTGGGATCCCAGGTGTGGGTGACAAGAAAGAACATGACGCCCTCCTGTTATTGAGATGCAATCATGCGCGGCGCGGCGAGTCAGCTTGTGTTGATGACCCAATCGCGCCGCGCGGCGGCCTCGATTCGCCGGCTATCCGCGAACTTCAAGGTGATCGTCTCGGGGTTCACTGTCCCCTGTTCATATTCATACACTTTGTTGGTCGGGTTGGCAATGGCCTCCGTGCCGTCGCTGAAGCGCGTGCGAAAGGCCCCGGCCGGATCGGCGAGATATTCATGGCTGACCAACTCCTGCAAGGCGGTCGCACGGTCGAAGTCCTGGAAGAGCTGGACATTGATGCGCGCCCCCTCGCGTGAATTCCAGTAGCCCGGCTGCCAGTAGGCGCGCCAGTTGAAATGCAGTTGGAAATGACAGCCGACGGCGAGGTCCGTGAGCATCGAGGAATCCGGCTGAGGAAACGCCTCCCGGAACATGAGAACCGCATCCTTATAGACCAGGTGAAACAGCGGAACCCGGAACTGATCGAGAATCCAGTGATAGGAGCCAAGGCCGCCGTTCTTGAAGTAGGCCACGTGCGGCGCGGCCCAGCCCTTGGGATGCTCGGAGCCAGTGAACAAGCCCAGGCTGTTGATGTACTGCAACACCGCGGCGCGATTGTCGCGGTCCTGCGCGCGCGTCATCTCATGGTCTTTCCCATAGCATTCCGCGATGCCGCCCGAGGTGAGAATGTCGGTGTAATCGGCCACCTGACCGCTGTCGCGGATGGATCGCGGCAGATTCTTCTTCGCGTGCTCAAGGAAGAACGCGGAGCAGTGGCGTCCCCAGCGCGATGACATCTTCCCCGACGGCGACTTGCGCGCGTGGGCGGGATTACAGTTCGGCGCGTGATCCATCAACGCGGGATAGCCGTGATAGAAGCACGCCAGGAATTGTTGGCCCTTCGCATATTGCACCATGCTCTTCAGTTCCTCCAGCGTTCCGTTCGCGGGATGAAATGGATAGGAGTCAGGAGGATAGTTTTGGTAGCCGATCCAGAGGCAGAGGAGCGCGCGCTGCAGGCCTGTATAACTCTTGATATCATCAATGAACTTGCGCACATCATTCCATGTATAGCGATACGCCGGGTAATCAATATGCCAGGGATAGCCGCCGTCCAGGTTGATCAACGCCGCGCCGAGGAGTCCGGCTATATTGGGATTGGCCTTGATCTTGTCGCGCAGACTCACCCACAGGCCTTGGCGCTGGGCGGCCTTGCGGTAGTGTTTGGCGATGGAGACATAGTCGCCGCCGGGGAGGAGCGTGTACGTCGCCGCGCGCGGGTAGCCGAACGCGTGGCGGGTCGCGCGCCAGACCGGCGAGCAGACCGCCAGACGCGAATAGGGGGAGAGTTCGCCCGTCTCATTGAAGACATTCTGATAGTTGCTGTTCAGAACGCAGCGGATGGCGGCGTCGATTTCCGTATCTAATACGACCGCCAGCGCGCTCTTGCCGTGGACCGCGCCGAAGAAAGGCATCGAAGCCTCCACGTGTCCGTAGACGCCGAGATCGGCCACGCCTCGGTCGGTCCACGGCCCGTCGTCCCACGCCCAGAGCGCGACGTTTGGGACTTCCTTCCATTTGCCGGTGGTGCACGGGACAATGCATCCCTGGCGGCTGGGGATGACCGTATAGCCTTCGTCGACGTCCGTCTTGAGCGCGCCAAGCCGGCACGGATACTCCAACTCCGCGAAGGTCCAGTCGGCCGGCAAGTCCACGGCCAACACTTCGACGCGCAGAGAGTCGTCCGAATCGCCCAGCGACAGCCGCGTCCGGACGGCGGCTTCGAGTGTTCCGGCGTCGCCGCCCAAAGGGAATCGTTGGAACGTGACTTCGACGACGGAATCGCTCTTTCTCTCCACACGAATCTCTTTCGCCTGGCTGAGGGACAGTTCGCGGCGCTTCAGGGCAGGGTGATCCAGGAAGAGAATCCCCGCCGCGCCGAGCCAGGGGTCCGGCGCCCAGAGGTGGGAAGCGGCCTTGTCCAAAATGCTGAACGCGCCGGTCATGTGGTTAACGGCTACACGCATTGACGGGCTTTCGATCGTCTCAACAGGATACGCGGATTGCGGCACGAAAGATCCTCGCCTTTCCCGCCCATGTGGACATTGCTGTCCCAGGCGGTGATGAAGAGTGACGAAGCGGAACAACGATCGCTAAGATAACAGAGCGCCGCGAGAAGAGCAAACTAAAGTGGACGCCATGGCTGCCAACAGGTTGCGCTAAACGGCGGGAGACAGCAGGCGGGATGTCGATCGCGCCGTTCGCGCCGCGTCCAAAACGCCATCACAATCCCAACGCCTTCATCCACTCCTGGGCGATCAACGCGTGGCCCTCGGAGGTGGGGTGCACCCCATCGGCGGCCCAGAACTTGCACGGCCGGAGCGTCGAGGCGCGCGCGAACGCCCCGTCCAGCGGGACGAACTGCGTGTCGAATTCCCGCGCCAGTCGGCGCGCCGCCTGAATCTTCGGATCGAGATCGGGCCTCCACGCCGCGCGGTCCGGCGGATCGGGCAAGACGAACGGCTCCATGAGGACGATGCGGTCCGTCGCCCTCTCGCGCGTCAACGTCAGCAGCTTCCGATACAACTCCTCGAACTCCTCGGTCGAGCGCGGCGTGTTGCGGTCGAACGCCCGCCACGTGTCGTTGATGCCGATCAGGATCGAGACGACGCCGGGCTTCAGCGCGATGCAATCTTCCTCCCACCGCGCCAGCAGATCGCTCACCCGGTTCCCGCCGACGCCGCGGTTCTCGAACCGCCAGTTCATCCGGGGATATTTAGCGCCGAGCAGCGTGGAGAATGGCATGCTGCTTGTTTCCTTCCTTCGGAAAGAGATGAAAGTGAAACAGGAGATCGTCCGCCTGGAGCCGGTGCATTGCGCCTGATTTCGAAGAGCCTTTCAAGGATTTCTCAAACACGGGATTGCTGGCAATCGCGGGAAACAGAGGAGTTTGAGACCGTGGTCCCGCCGTCAGGCGTCCTGTGGCGCGAGAAGACAGAAGACCGCCTGAAGGCGGGACTACGAACTCAAACGAATGCGCGGCGCAACAGGACCCGCGAATTCGCCTGCGCACAAAGCGCGAAAACAGATGCGCGTTGGAAGCTCGAATGACTCTGAGGGAAGTCCCCGGCACGCAAGACACACGGTACGGTCGGGACCTGCCGTACTCCCCGAAGGGGAGCAATATGAGTAGCCGTGGGCGCTAGCCCACGGACAAGAGATCAGAAACCGATCGACCTCGAAGGGGTCAAACCGTCTGTTCGCGCCATTGTGCGACCCCTTCAGGGTCGACCGCATTTCCATCCTCGTTCCGTGGGCTAACGCCCACGGCTATTCATATTCTTCCCCTTCGGGGAAGCGCTCCGGTTCCCGTACTTCCAAGCCCATCACGGAGAGGATTGAAGCCCATGTCCACCAACGGCACGAAACCACTGACCTTCGCGCTGGCCGGCGCGGAAGAGCGCGAAACCATTTATCGCATGCGCCACGAGGTCTACGCGCGCGAGCTGCATCAACATCCGGAACACGCCGACGCGCGGCTGACGGACCGGCTCGACGAATTCAACGTGTACATCGTCGCCTCCGCCGGCGACGAACTGGCCGGTTTCGTCAGCGTCACCCCGCCGGGCGGCGGCGCCTATTCCCTGGACAAATACCTCGCCCGCGAACGTCTGCCGTTCCGCTTCGACGGCCATTTGTATGAAATCCGCATTCTGACCGTGGCGGAACCTTGGCGCAGTCGCGAGGTGGGGCCGCTGCTCATGTACGCCGCGCTGCGCTGGGTCGAATCGCACGGCGGAACGCGCGTCATGGCCCTCGGCCGGCGCGAAGTGTTCGACATGTACCTGCGGGCCGGCATGAAGCCCGTCGGCCTCACGGTCCAATCGGGCGCCGTCTCGTTCGAAGTCCTGACGGCGACCGTGGACGAACTGCGCGAGAACGCGGAGCGATTCGAAAGCGCGTTGCGGCGACTGGAGG
>JAPLSS010000704.1 GCA_026398515.1 Candidatus Sumerlaeota bacterium
CTATTTTTCCTTGCACGCGCGCGGCGGGGGATAGGGCGGCGCCGGGGTCAACATCCTGGAATCGCGCTACGTCACGCTCGAAGACGTTCACGTCTATTCCGCCTTCGACCACGCCTACTTTGTGCGAGCGTCGGACGGAGCCAAACTGCGACGCTGTTCCGCCGAGCCCCTGCCCGGCAGCCATCGCGTCGGCTGCAACGTGGCCGACGGCTTCCATTGCCCCTCCAACCGGAAAGGCCCGCTGCTGGAGAACTGCCGCTTCCTGCGGGTGAATGACGACTGCGTCAACATCTACAGCAAATGCCATGCGGTGGCCAAATGCCTTGGCCCGCAACAAGTGGTTCTCGACCTGCCGGCCGGCGCGCGTTCGCTGGGCCTGTCCACCGGCGCGAGCCGCTATCGTCCGGGCGACACAGTGGGCTTCGTCAATCCCAACAACGGCGACGTCGAGGCCGTCGCGCGCGTGGCGGGCGTGGAAACCGCCGACTGGAGGGGCAAACCGCATGTCGCCCTCCGGCTCGACCGCCCCGCGGGCGGCCTGCTTTCCCGCGACGAATTGGGCAAGCCTCCCGTCACGGGGCGCGAATACCTATGGGGCCAGAAGACCGGGCCGGTCGAGCATTTCGCCGTCAACCTGAGCACCAAGGGCGACGGCTCGGTCATCGCCGGCTGCCTGTTCGGACACAACCGGGCCTCGGGCCTCAAGATCAAAACCTCCAACGGCGTCATCGAGAACAACCGCGTGGAGAGCGAACCGCAGGGGAGTTGCCTGCTCCTGCTGTGCGAGTTGCGCTGGATGGAAGGCTGGATTCCGCGCAATCTCGTCATTCGCGGCAACACCTTCGACCATGCGCGGGTCCTGACCACCCACTACCAGCTTCCCTACGACGGCAGACCCGCTTCACGCATGATTCGCCGCGTCTCCATCGAGGACAACGTATTCGCCCACGCCTCCGAATTCGCCATCCGCCTCAACAACGCCTGTGACGTCCAGGTCGTGCGCAACCGCATCCAGTCCGCCCGGCCGGTCACGATCGATAACTGCGACCACGTCCGGATCGCCGACAATGTGTTCGAGATGCCCGCGGGCGCGGAATCGCCGGTCGCGCTGGGGCCCAAAGCGGACAAGGGATCGATCGAGATACAGAACAACATAACCGGTGATGAGAAGCGCTCGGCAAGTTTGAAGTGACGCCTTCAGGCGTTGCGGTTGGACGGCTGAAGACTACATGGCGGCATAGGTTTTGCCCGATCAACCCAAAACAGGGCCGCTCGGCGAATCTGCGCAAAACCTATGCCGCCATAGCAGGCGTCACTACGAACGGGAGGGCGCGCAGACGGGCTGTCAGCTATTGCCACTCGAAGTAGCAGTAGGACACGTCTTCGGTCCGTTTGTGGCCGAACAGGATGTCCAGGTTCTTTTGCGAAACCACCCAGTGAATCGGCCGCAGCACGCCGTACTCGATGGCGATGCCCACCGGGTGAATCGCATACGCGACGTAACGCAGCCACATGTCCGAATCGTCGCGATCGTATTCGTGAGCCGACGCCGCGGGCGCGTACGACAGGAACAGCGCCGCCAGGATGCAGAGGAGAGCCAGTTTCTTTTTCATCGCAAACCACTCCTTTCGAACATGCGGACTCTGCCATGATAAACAGAGCCTGCCTCTTTTCTCTTCGACGGGTCAAGATTTTTCTTGAATCTAAGCGCGCCGCAAAGCACAGGTTCTTCGTTCCGAAGATGACTTATAGGACTTATAGGTCCTATGGGACCTATGGTGGTTTGATTTCTTAACTCAAGGACCTCCTCCGTCGTGGACTCCCAGTGCCCCTTCTGCCGCGGCTCCATCGCCGCCGACGCGATCAAATGCCTGCACTGCCAAAGCGTCGTCGCCGACTACAAGATCTGTCCGGACTGCCGGGAATCGGTCCCGGCCCCCGCTGCCGTCTGCAAGTTCTGCGGCCATCGTTGGACGGCCCCGGCGTCGGCCGCTCACGAAGAGGGCGAGGAGGACATTCTTCGGCGCGTGTGGGCCGATCCGTTGGGCGCCCTGGTCACCATGTTCTCGCCCACCGCCGTGTTCTTCCCGCCCGAATTGACCATCACCCGAACCGAAGCCCGCATTCACAAGTGGTCCCTGTTCGGCCTGCGCGCCAACCGCCAGAGAATCTCCCTGGAGCGGATCGCTTCGGTGCGCTACCAAAAAGGCATCTTCTGGGGCGCGGTGATTGTCGAAACCTTCGGCGGCACCACCGGCGACCTGGTCATCTCGGGCCTGAGCAACCAGGACGCGCGCGAAACCGCGTTGCTCCTCGAAAAACTCGCCACCCACCGCTAGGGGGCGCAGGCTTTCCAGCCGGAGTGTCGTTTCTGCGTTTTCTTCTCCGCTGCGCTTCGAGAAACGCGCAGGCTGGAAAGCCCGCGCCACTCTTTGCATCAAGTCGCCCGCCCGCCCGTTCGATAAGCCCATCAGAGTCTTTGCTACGTTGAATCGACGCCGATAGGCATTGACAGAATCGGCTGGAACAGGGAAAGATGCCTTCTCCTGGAAAACTTGCTCCCGTGGGGCCGCCGGTCTGAAAGGCGCGCGATGGAACACGAGATTTTCGATGTGTCGCTGTTGCCCCTGCCGAACGTGGTCTTCTTTCCGCGGACGGTGGTCTCGCTTCAGGTCTCGGAAGAGAATTTCCAGACGCTGCGGGAGAACGGGCTGACTCCGAATCGACGCCTGGCCCTGGCTCTCCAGCGCGGCGCCGAAAACGGCTGCCCCAAGGAGCGCCGCGGCATCCACAAGGTCTTCGGCGTCGGCTCCATTGTCGTCAACCAGAAGGACGGCGACGGCTCGCACACCGTGAAGGTCGAAGGCGTCTGCCGCGCGATGGCCCTGGACGACCCGCCGGCCGAACCGGGTCGCGCGGTTCGGGTCGAGGTGGTCAAAGACTACTACGATCACGGCCGGCGCGGACCGGCAGAGCATCCTCGCGGAATACGACGTCATCCGCCGCGTCGATCTGGTGGCCATCCAAATGGAAATCATCAACCGGCGCCTGATCCGCGAAAAGCGCAAAGCCGGTTAGCGTGGCGTGGACAGTTTTGTCCGCGCACGACCGGCGGCGCGGAGTGTAGGCGCAGGCAAGGCTGCCCACGCCCCGTTGGTGTGAAATCCAAGCTCGACCCGCCCATGCTAAACTGGCTGTTGGTCCCCGCGCACATCCAGACCCTCCTGATCGCGCTGGCCGTCGCCACGCCCATCGCGGCGTGGCTCGTCGCGGCGAGCCAATGGACGTCGCGCGGCGCACAGTGGGTTCGCCGGCGTCCGTTCTGGATCGCCGCCCTCTGCGGTCCGCTGGTTCTTGCGCTCTGGGGGGTGTTCAACGCGATCGAGGACCGATTCGGCCTCGACAGCCTGGCCGCGCTCGGACTGAACGCGGCCCTTTTCCTGAGCGTAGGGCTGGGACTCGGTTGGTGGGCGGGAAACAAAGCGCGACCGGAGAAGCCCAAAGGCAATGGGGGGGCCTGAGTTCGTAGTCCCGCCTTCAGGCGGCCTTCGTCGCACGTCCCCTCATTCCGCCTGAAGGCGGGACTCCGAACTCACGCAACTCTACGGGCCGCCCGAGGACGCGCCGCCCGTCTGGTTCGTTTCCCAGTTCGTAATATCGTCTTGCGTGCCGTCGTTTCCGTCGGGGCCCGCGGACCACAGGTCAAAGCCCTTGGGATTCTTCTCGCCCGGGCACACGTACTTGTAGTCATGATGCCACGGGTCCTGCCGCACGTTGCCGTCCAGGTACGGGCCGTCCCAATCCTTCTCGTCCACGCTGCCGGGCTTCTCCACCAAGGCCTTCAACCCTTCGTCGGTCGAGGGGAACCGGCCCGCTTGCATCTCGAACATCTTGAGCGTGGTCCCGAACGTGGCAATATCGTGCTGCGCGGCGGCGATCTTGGCCTTCTGGGTCTTGCCCGTCAGATTCGGCGCCACCAGCGCCACCAGAATGCCGATGATCACCACCACCAGCATGATCTCCAGAAATGTAAAACCGCTCCGCAGCCGCGAAACGCCGGAGCGCCAATTGTGATTTCCCGAAAAGCGATGAGCGCTTCGCTTGTCCATGGGGTCCCTCCATCCGCGAAAATCCACGCTATTCGTGATGATGCGTTATCCGAACCGAGTATCCTCCACGGAGTATAGTGCAAGAAACCTGCCATTGTCCAATGCTTGGATGCGCCTGCAATTCACCACAAAGGCACGAAAGCGCTAAGGGAAGTCCTTTGCGCCTTCGTGCCTTTGTGGCGAACCTTCGGTGAGGCGCGAGGAAGGGGCCGGCTTCGCCAAGCCCCTTCCCCGGGGGGGAACCGGCGGGCGATTACGCGCCGGCCGATTCCTGAATCTTTTTGGTGAGGTAGGTGACGAGGTTCTGCACGTTCATTTCCTTGTCGATGCGCGCCTCGATCTTCCGGCAGGCGTGCATGACCGACGAGTGGTCGCGCGCCCCGTAATACTGGCCGATCTCCGGGTAGCTCAGGCTGGCCACGCCGCGGCACAGGTACATCGCCACGTGCCGCGGAAGGGCGTGCTTGCGCAGGCGGCTCTTGCCGCGCAGGTCCTCATAGTCGACGTCGAAGTACTCGCACACCACGCGGGTGATCGACTCCGGCGAGATCTTCTTCGGCTCCTCGCCCACCATGAACGGCGTCAGGAACCCCCGCGCCTCCTCTTTCGTCACCACCGAGCGGTTGAACGCCCAACGCGCCTTGATCTGGAGCACCACGCCTTCGAGCTTGCGCACGTTGGTCTTGATCCGCTCGGCGATGTAGATCGCCACCTCGTACGGCAGGTCAATGCCGTGCATCTGCGCCTTGGCGCGCAGGATCGCCATGCGCGTCTCCAGGTCCGGCGGCTGAATGTCGACGATCAGCCCCCACTCGAACCGGGAGCGCAGCCGTTCATCCAGCCGGTTCAGCTCCTTCGGCGCCCGGTCGGAGCTGACCACGATCTTGCGTCCCGAATCATAAAGCGCATTAAACGTATGGAAGAACTCGACCTGGGTGGCCTCTTTGCCCATGAAAAACTGCACGTCGTCGATCAGCAGCAGGTCCACGTTGCGATAGAACGTGCGGAACTGCGAGGAACTGCCGCCGCGCGCCACCGAATCGACGAACGCGTTCATGAACTGCTCGCTGGTGACGTACAGCACGTTGCTCGACCGGTCGGCGCTCAGGTGCTCGTGGCCGATGGCTTGCATCAGGTGCGTCTTGCCCAGCCCCACCCCGCCATAGATGAACAGCGGATTGTACGTCTTCGCCCCCGGCTCGGCCACCGCGCGCGCCGCCGCGTGGGCGAACCGATTGCTCTCGCCGACGACAAAGGCGTCGAACGTATATTGCGCGTTCAGGCGCGAAGCCCGGTACGCCTCGCGCGCGCCGCCCGCGGCCTCGTTCTCCAACGAGACCGACGATTCCGCCTGCAACTTCTCCACCACCACGAAGGCGATGTCCACCGGATGCTCGACCACGTCGGTCACCGCCGAGGAGATCGTATCCATGAAATGCGAGGCCAGCCAGTTGCGCGACGCGGGGCTGGGCACGCCAATAACTAACGTCGAATCGTCGAAGGAGTAGAACTCCGTCGGCTGGAGCCACGCCCGGAAACTCTCCTCGTCCACCCGGTCCTGAAGAACAAGAAGGGCGCGGTCCCACACGTTTGCGACGGCGCTGGTCATCCGTCAGTCCTTGGCTTGGGAATGATGCTTCGCAAAAAGCAGTTAAGGTGAAGGTGCGCGTGATGAAGTACTCGCCTTGCGGGGAAATTTCAAGAGCTAATTTCGACGACAAGACGAGCTGCAATTTGCCGCGCAAACTGTTGCAATTTCATGGCTTAGGCCGCAATCCTTCAGGGACTGCTTAAAGCGAAAGCGCCTCCCCGCCGACGCCCAGAAGCTTCTTAATCATGCCTTTACAGACGAATCGTCCGACGCTCCGCTCCGCCGCGGTTTTTTTCGCGGGCCGCTTCCTCAATAGCGCGAAAAACCATCCGGAATCCTGGCCACCGAGAACGACCACTTCACCGTTTCCAAACGCCGCAGGATCGCCTCCACCACGCGCCCCGACGTTTGCAGACTATCCGCCGAACACTGCTCCGGCGTGTCGCCGAGCGTGTGCCACGGCGGG
>JAPLSS010000654.1 GCA_026398515.1 Candidatus Sumerlaeota bacterium
GGGAAAATCGTGCGGCAGCAGGCGCCAAGCAATGCCCCCGCGAACGACGTACAGGATGCCGTTCATCACCTCGCGCATGTCGGTCGAGCGCGGACGCCCGCCGGACTTCGCCGGGGGGATCAATGGTTCGAGCATCTTCCACTGATCGTCCGTCAGGTCGCTGGGATACGCAGAACGGGATCGTCGTTCTTGGTTTCTGCCATGTCATCGTGAAACGCTAGCCACAACGACATCCCCGCGCCGGCCGATCCGCCGGTGCACGCAAAACGGGCCGGATCGAGATTCCATTTCTTCGCGTTGTGGCGAAGAACTGGACGGCGCGCGCGCAGTCGGTGAAAGGGGCCGGATACGGGGCCACCTGCGCGAAGCGATATTCGATTGAAGCATACGAAACGCCGGACTTGAGGCACAAGTCCGTGAGGACCGGCTTGGACTCGTTTTTCGTGCCGGCGATAAAGCCGCCGCCATGAATGTTAATCAGCACGGGCGTAGGCTTGTCGGACTTGGCTTGCCATAGGTCCAGCACATTGGCGTCATAAGGGCCATACTTGACGTCGGCGAAAGTGGGCGGAACGCTGGGTTTCTCGTTTGCGTTCTCCTGCGCGCTGGAGAAAGGAGCCAATGATCCCAGCGCGCAGACAATCCCGACGGAACGATTCATAATCGCGCCAAAGAATCTCATATTGCCATACCTCATTCATGAGTAAGTGTCCCCCGAGCCAGACTCGGAGAGATTCTTTCGCAGTTATACCGATATCGGAATAACTGCGAATATGAAGAGTTTTGGCTGGTTCCGGTCCCTCGGTTTGTTGACATTAGCCTTTTTGATCGCCCAGGCGCCGACCGCCTCGGAAGGGGCCGTTGCCGGACGATGAAGTACGCGGGAGATCGGACAACGAACTGGACCCGGGATGCGATCTCCACGTGCGACAACTACGACGCGCTGGTGGTTCACCTATATGTGTGGGTCGGCCTCGAGCCCCAGGCGCCGAAGAACGAGAAGAAGCCGACGGCCGAGGAGCGCGCCAGGCAACAGGCCGACTTCGACAAGCCCGACGGACCGGCGAGAGTGATCGGCCAACCCCTCCTGGCGTGGCGCGACCTGCGACGGAACAACGATGTCCCCCCAAATGCGGATCTTTGGGCCACCGAGTTCGGCGAGCGGGACTTCATCGGAGCGACAAACGGTACCTGGGCGCTCACGCTCTTCACCGTGAACCAGATTCACGCGTTCCTCGACGATGGCCGCGTCTCGCGATTCTGCTGTCAATTGCTGCAGAACCTGGCCGTGCCCGATGGCGAAGGGGAAGGCGAAGCGGCCATGCGGGAGGCCGGATTGAGCGTTCACACGGACTCGGTTCACCGGTCGAAGACCATGGACCCCCAGGATCTGAATGCCGTGCGGCAATTCCTTTTAGACTATGCCCACGCCACGGCGGTGGTCACCATCGGCGCGGGTCTGGGCCATGACATTGTGAGTGTGGCTGACCTTATCGGAATACGCATTCCCGAGGATCTCAGCATCGTCGGCAGCGCCAGGCGAAGACACGGCCCTGTGCCTCCGCAATTCTTCACGCGCTTCGACTTCAACCAGAACGCAGTGCTGAACGCGTGTTTCGAGTTGCTCCAAGAGCAGATCTCCACACGGCATTGTCGTTTGTCCCAGGTTCTCATCCGGCCGCACATCGTCGACGGCGACACGGTGGCGCCGCCACGCAAGAAGCAGATGGACGAAAGATCAGAGTCTTGAGAGGGGACGCTCTCGATTGATCGGCGAAACCCCAATCTTATCCCCTTGCCTGCGAGAACACGTTGGATTGGGTCAGAATTAGAGCGTACCTCGAAAGTATCTTCCCTTTGGGAGCGTTTGCCTGCTGAGTTTCTGCGTGAAATAGCGGAGAGAACTTTGGGCAAACGCTATAGATGAGGGGCACAGGAAATGCGGAATCGCAGTCTTATCGCCTATGCGGCCATGGATGCGCCGGCGCCAACTGCGTGGCCTGGAACACCGAAGGCTCTCTCGTGGTCCAGCAGCCGCCGACGGCCCAGAACTACGCCATCGGACACGTTGGCAAGAAGGACCGCGGATCGTTCCCCAGGGCCGGCGAGTCGTGGGCCAAGGAACACCCCGGCGAGCTGCTGCCCATCAACTACTCGCAGAAAGACGGCCATTGGAAATCGCTGGGCAAACACGTTTCGCCGCGCAGTCTCTATTTCCAGCAACTCGAAGACCGGCTTGGCGAACAAACCGTCCACAACGTGGCGACGCAGGACCAGTTGGCGGGACTCCTCTTTGAAAAGGAACGCGCCCAAAGCGCCACCGAGGCCGCAGCCCCCATTGACGAATCCGACGACGACGAGCAGAATCAACCGACGTGTTGTCTCTGAGATCGCCGGCGCGCCGGGAATAACGATAGGTTGCCAACCTGTCTCGCCCTTGCGAAAGGCCCATCATGAAATCCTTCTGCCTTCTTGCCATCGCTCTTACGCTCTTTGTCGCTCAGGATTCATTCGCCACGGAGGCGACCGTCGCATCCGCCGAGGAGGTCGCCAAGGCGATGAAGTCGGCCCAACCCGGCGACACACTTGTCATGAAAGACGGCGAGTGGAAAGACCAGACCGTCGTGTTCGAGGGAAAAGGCGCGGAAGGAAAACCGATTGCCCTGCGCGCCCAGACGCCGGGAAAGGTTATCTTGTGCGGCCAATCGAATCTTCGTATCAACGGGAGCTACCTGGTCGTTCAAGGACTGCGCTTCACCAATGGCGGGCTGTCCGAAGGCAGTGTCATACAGGTCGGAAGCGAGGAGATCGGCGACCACTGCCGCGTAACCGACTGCGCCATCGTGGACTACAATCCCCCCAGTATCGACGAACGTAGCCACTGGGTTTCCCTCTACGGGAACGACAACCGTGTGGACCATTGCCGTTTCTCCGGTAAGACCAACTCGGGCGTAACGCTGGTGGTCTGGCTGCAAAAGGACAAACCCGCCGGCCACCGGATCGATCACAACTACTTCGGCCGCCGTCCGCGAGGCGATGGAAATGGGTTTGAGACGATCCGCGTCGGCACGGGCAATGTGTCCATGACGGCGGCCCATGTCGTCGTTGAATACAATCTCTTCGAGGAATGCGACGGCGAGATGGAGATGGTCTCCAACAAGTCCTGCGAGAACGTCTATCGCTACAACACATTCCGGAAATGCTCCGGCTGTCTGACGCTGCGGCAGGGAAAACGGTGCGTCGTGGATGGCAACTTCATCCTCGCCGGAGGGAAAGAGCGCGCCGGCGGGATTCGCGTCATCGACGAAGACCACATAATCGTCAACAACTACATCGAGGGCGCGCAAACGCGGGCCGGCGGCGCGATCGTCCTGACATCAGGCGTCCTTGGTGACTCTGAATTGAAGCAGTATTCCCAGGTCAAGCGCGCGCGGATCGCGTTCAACACCATCGTTGACAGCTTGCCGCCGTATTTGATCCTTGACGCGGGTATGGGCCAGGACGGGCGGTCGCTTCTGCCTGAAGACGTCACCATCGCAAACAATGTCTTCTACGCTCCGCTGAAAGCCGCCACGACCGCCCCCAAGAAGATCCTTCCGATGATCGCCGGCCAAGAAGGCGCGGGCTTCCAATGGATGGGCAACATCGCTTTCGGCGCCGATATTGGCGTTGAGAAACCCGATGGGGTCACCGTGGTTGACCCCCAGCTGGCCAGGGACAAAGACGGGGTGTGGCGGCCCAGCGCGGATAGTCCCGTTTGCGGCGCGGCGCAGGGCGATTTCTCCGAGGTGAAAACCGATATTGACGGCCAGGCCCGCACGGGCAAGTACGACGTGGGCTGCGACCAGATATCCGAAGCGCCGGTCCAGAACCGCCCGCTGGTTGCGTCCGATGTCGGTCCGTCATGGGCCCGCCCGTAGGAAAGACTGAGAACCATGCGGTGAGGAATGGAACACCGAACTCAATGCAGGCGTTCTCGCACATCGTTGGAAAACCGCCTTGCTCTTCACACGGAAGGTCCAATGTGGAGGCGCTGCAACAGCGGATTGAGCTGGAGTTGAATCTATCGTCACACGGGAGGAACCTGTCATGAAAACAACGTCCGCGACGAGTCATCGCTCATTGGGGCCATGCCGCGTGGCCTGGGCCATCGCTCTGGCGATGGCGGTTTTCGCCCCTGGCCTAAGCCTGGCCGCTCCGTCCGCCGGCGAGATTTTGGAAGCCTCTGGCGTCAAGGGCGGGCTGGTGGTCCACGTCGGCTGCGGCGACGGACGGCTGACGGCGGCCCTGCGCGCGCGCGACGCTTATGTGGTCCACGGCCTCGACGCGGACGCGGCCAACGTCGAACGCGCGCGCGCCGCCATCGCTTCGCTCGGGCTGTACGGCCCCGTGTCGGTCGACACATTCGACGGCGAGCGCCTGCCGTACGTCGACAACCTCGTCAACCTCGTCGTGTCCGAGAACCTGGGCGCCGTCAAGATGGACGAGGTCCTGCGCGTGCTTGCGCCCCTGGGCGTGGCATACGTGAAGACCGGCCCTTTGACGGGTTCGACGGGTTCGACGGGTTCGACGGGTTCGGCAGGCTCACCGCAGGCAGGCTCAGGTCAGGGGCAGTGGACCAAAACGGTCAAGCTGTGGCCGGCGGAGATCGACGAGTGGCCGCAGTACCTACGCCAGGCGGACAACAATGCCGTCGCCCACGACGCGGTCGTCGGACCCCCGCGCCACTATCAATGGACGACGGGGCCGGCATGGAGCCGGTCGCACATGGCGATCCCGTCGGTCGTGTTCATGGTGTCGTCGAAGGGGCGGCTATTCGCCATCGTGGACAAAGCGACGACGGAGGAGCCTTTCCTTCCGGGGAGATTCGAATTGGTCGCCCGCGACGCCTTCAACGGCATCGACCTATGGACCTATCCCTTCCCCGACTGGGAGCCGATCACGCGCTACGTCAAGGACATGGACGTTCAGCTGCAAAGGCGGCTGGCGGCCATCGGCGACGTCGTCTACTGCACGCCGGGCCTGAACGCGCCGGTCACGGCGTTCGACGCGGCGACCGGCAAGATATCGAAGACCTATGATGGGACGGCGCGGACTCAGGAGTTCGCCTACGACCGGGGCGCGCTCTACCTTGTCATCGGCGACCGGATGAACGCCGCCCGCTACAACATCGTCAAGACTTACGGCGGCAAGGGGATCAGCCTCGGCGGCTCCGACCCGCTGGCGCCGTTCGACGGGACGGGGTTCCGAGGAGCGTACGAATCCGAAACGCCCGACATCCCCGATCCGGTCTGCGCGATCGTGGCCATCGACGCCGACTCGGGCAAGGAGGTCTGGAGAACGAAGGACATCCACGGCTACGTCGCTTGCACCCTGGCGATCCGCGGGCCCTACGCCGTCTATCAGACCAGCGGCGGACTCGTTTGCCTCGACCGCGAGACGGGCGAAGTGAAATGGACCGTGGACAAGCCCATCGAGAGCGGCGACGGCACGGAGCCCAACACCGTGGTCCTCTCCGACGACACCGTCTACGCGCAGGAGGGCAAGACGTTGTGCGTCTACGCGCTTCAGGATGGCTCGCCGAAATGGACGGCGCCGATCGCGAGCAACATGGAGAAGCCCGCCGATCTGTTCTTGGCCGCGGGGGCCATCTGGACGGGAGGCGTCAAGGAACCCACGAGTTACGATCCGGCGACCGGAAAGCGGCTCTCCGTCATCTCGCAGCGTATGACCGGCCCGATGGGACACGACCGCTGCTACCGCAACTTCATCACCGATCGCTTCTACATCAACAGCAAGACGGGCGGCGCCGACTTCCTCACCCTCGACGGGGGCAAGGAGTTTCCCAACTACTGGACGCGCGGGACGTGCGGCCTGGGCGTTCTTCCCTGCAACGGGTTGCTCTACTGCCCGCCGTTCTCGTGCCAGTGCAGCATCGGCGCAATGATCAAAGACATGAACGCCTTGCGCCCCGAGAAGGGTCTGGCGTCTTCCGGCCAGGATATTCCCGTCGAAAGAGCGGTCCGCCTCGTCAAAGGCCCCGCCTTCGGACAAGCCCGGGGCGACGCCGGGAGCGACAAGGCCGAACCGCGAAACGCCGACGACTGGCCGACCTACCGGGGCGATGCCCGTAGAGGCGGAGCGGCCGGGGCGACGGTCACGCCCGAGCTGACACCCCATTGGAGGGCCAAACTCACGACCATCGCCAGCCCCCCGATCATCGCCGACGGCAAGGTCTTCGTCTCCGACGTTCACGCCCACACGCTCCACGCGCTCGATGCCTCCGACGGACGCGATCTGTGGCAATACGTCGCCGGCGGTCGGATTGATACGCCCCCGACATGCTATCGAGGACTCGTACTGTTCGGGTCGAGAGACGGTTGGGTCCACTGCCTCCGCGCGTCCGACGGCGCGCTCGTGTGGCGTTTCAAGGATCTGCCGGATCAGACGATTTGCGCCTTCGGGCAACTGGAATCGGCCTGGCCGGTTTGCGGCAACGTCCTGGTGATGCCCCCGGCGGCCGGCGCCGGGCGAGCGGTCGCCTACTTCGCCGCCGGAAGGAGTTCGTTCCTCGACGGCGGCATCTTTCTCTACGGCCTCGATCCCGAGACGGGCGAAGTCATCCACTCGCGGCGGATCTATGGCCCGTTTGACGAGGAGACCGGATTTCCCGATCCGGGACCGGGCGCCTTCAAGTCCGACATTTTCGTCACCGACGGCCGCCTGCTCTACCTCAGGCACCGGGCGTTCCATCTTGACCTGTCCGACCCTGAGCCTGCCGAAGGGCCCGGACCGCACCTGATTCCCTCGGCGGGCTTCCTCGATTTGGTTCCCCAACACCGGACATACTGGACGATCGGCGCCGGCTACTCGGTCTCTCTCGACAGCCGCCCCTCGGGCGACATCCTGGCAACGGACGGCGCCAATTTCTACGAGGTTCGCGGATTTCCCGTTCGGCGCCACTCCTACTTCGATCCGCGCATCAGCGGCTACAAGCTGTTCGCGGGATCGGTCGGCGCGGTCGAGGAGGCCGGAAAGGGCGGCAGGAGAGGCAATCCGGCCGCGAACGCCAAGGCGGGGGCGAAGGGCAAGAAGGCCCAGGAAGCCGGCACGGACGCTCAAGGCGAAACCAAGGA
>JAPLSS010000655.1 GCA_026398515.1 Candidatus Sumerlaeota bacterium
GCGGGTCGGCTCGGCGGAAGCGGCGAGCGCCCCAGCCAGCGCCCCGGCGGGGCAGACGAACGCGCCCGCGCCGTTCCCCACGCTAAGTAGTTTTTTTGATAACGAAACTGTATGGGAGGGCTTCACGCCCGAGCAGGAATTGAAGGCGATGCGCCAGTTCGTCAATCTCGCCTCGATCAGTTCGCAGGTGTTCTACGTGCATTCGCGAAATCAAGCGCCGCCGGACACCGGCCAGCGCCGCCCGAGCCTGTCGCGGATTCGCAGTCTGATTCTGGTTGACGCCGCCGGGGCGCCGTCGGTGTTGAATTGGCGGTTTGAGCGGTAGACAGCGTTTTCCTGCCGCCACGACACGAAGGCGCAAAAACGGCAATGGCTGCGGTCCTTTTGAGTCTTCGTGGTTTGGCGGTGAATTTAGTGTCTGACAAGCAGCTTATCTTGTCAAGGCTGTTGGGCGTGCAGAAAGGGTTACAGAGTTCTTTACGTTTGTGGAGAATTGCGGGAAGGATTTTGCACAGTTTCGCAGATCCTTCCCCGCTCTTTCATGCCGCCTAAATCCAATAAAAAGAACGAGTTTCGCGTTGACAGATCCCAAGGCCAAGCGTATACTCCCCGGTAGAATCGGCGCGCTGTCGGAGGCGAAAGACGGATGAAGGCGGCGGATTTACAGGTTGCCAAGAGGCGGAATCAGGGTTTCACCTTGATGGAAATCCTCATAGTCGCCGCCATCATCGCCATCTTCGCCAGCCTCGCCATTTTCAACGCCCAGGAGATGTACCAGAGCAACGTGCGCAAGGGGACCATTGCCGAGACCAACAGCATCGGCACGGCGTTGAGCATGGCGCGCGACGACCTCACCTTTTATCCGAAGCTGAATTACCTGATGCAGCCGGCCGCTCTCATCACCCGCCAATCCGACGGCCAACTGCGGGCGGATTTCGACTACATCGGGTTCTACAACCCGTCCAATCCCAACCCGCCCGCGCTGAACGCCCGCAAGATCCTGGAGCGATGGCAGGTCATGGGCTACGCGGCCATGTCGCAGGCGCGAAACCGGATTTCCCAGGGGCGCGGCGGAGTGGTGCTGGTTCGATTGCCTTCGGGCGTGGGAAACCAAAGCAAGGGCGGGATCGGCCAGGACAGCCTCAACGATTCGCTGGTGGAATGGCCGGCCGATCCGTGGGGCGGCCCGTACGTGCTGTACCTGCTCAAGGTCAACCGTCCCGCGCAGGCCGGGACGCCGGAGTGGCGGTTTGTCGACTCGGTGGATGAAGAGCCGGACTTCATGGTCGGGCTGGTGAGTTACGGGCCCAACGGAGTGCCGGGCATGACGTGGGAGAAGGGCAATCCGTCCGCTCCGTGGGGCGACATGCGGGGGCGGCCGCTGAACATCGTCACCCAGCAGCAGCGCGACGCGCGCCTCTACCGCGACGGCGACGTGCTGGGCGGCCCGGCGCGCTTCAGCCTGCTCCTGCCGATCGGGTACAACTACGACACGGGCGGCGTGCAGGCCCAGTTGCGCACGAAGATCGTCAAGATCCAGCAATACTTGAGCGATTTTCCCGCGCCGCCGAACCCGTACGGCGCCGGACCGACGGAGATGCGCGGCGTGTTGGACCCTGGGTCCGACGACTTGATCTTCAAGTTCTGAGGCGAGGAGTATGGAGTCCCGGCTTTAGGCGGCTTAAAGACAAGGACTAAGGACGAAGGCTAAGGTCGAAAAAACGACCATGAGGATTCGAGGAAGACCGGGAGCGCGGACGCGCGCAGGTGGTGTTTTCTTGGTCCTTGGTCCTTCGTCCTTCCAAACATTCCGCCTGAAGGCGGGACTCCATACTCCAATCTTCCGAGGAGAGGCGCGGCGATGACGCCTTTTGCGTCCAGATGGCGACGAACCGCCCGACGGGCCTTCACCGCGATCGAAGTCACCGCGGTGGCGACGATCCTCGCCATCCTGGCGTTGATCATCATCCCGCTGTTGCGCGGGCGGGTCGAAGCGGCGCGGCTGACCGCGGCGCAGGACGACCTGACGCAGTTGATGAAGGGCGAAATGCTGTGCGAGGCCGACACGGGCCGGTACTTCCGCCTGCAAGACCTGGACAACACGACCTTCTACAACCCCGCCAATCCCAACGACCAGCTCGATCTGGCCGTGCCGCACACCTATTGGAACATCACCATGTCGGCCATCGACACGCAACGCGGCCAGCCGCTGGGCACGGAGCGGCTGTGGCTGAAAGACCGGTGGAAAGGGCCGTATATCACGGCGCCGCGGACGACGAGTCAAGCCACCCTGCTGGGCGAAATGGAATACCTGTTCTGGTGGAACGCGGGCACGGGCGGGCCGATCCTGGTCACCGACCGCGACGACTTGCCGAAGGAGCAGATCCCCGTGGACCCCTGGGGCAACCCGTATCTGTTCTTCGGCACGGGCAAGATCTATGACTCGCAGAGCCCGCCGCCGGGCGTCTCGGTGCGGCCGAAGATCGCCGGCAGCGAGACGGACTTCGCCAACGCGGCCCTGTATTGCTTCGGGCCGGACGGGCGCCCCAGCGACGCGCGCACGTTCCCTAACCCGACGCAGCCGGACAACTATTTCCGCGAGCGGGGCTACTTGGGCGCCACGGGCACGGACGATTTGAGGCTCTACTTCTGAGGGCCGCAGCGCGAGCTTTGATAGGACCTATACGACCTATAGGACCTACTTGGGCAGAGAGAGGCCGGAATGAACGGAAGGCCGCCAAGACGAACTAAAGACCAGCCAACGGGCTTCAGCACCGTGGAGCTGGTCATCGCCGTCATCATTATCGCCATTCTGGTGGCGGTGGCCGTGCCCGTGCTCAACCAGCGCTCGCGCCAGGCCCGAATCGCCAGCGCCGAAGAGGACCTGGACCGCCTGGCCGCGGCCGAGGCGCGGGTGGAAGTGGACCTCGGCTACATGGTGCGGCTGTTCGCCCTGAACGACACGGACGAATACGACAACGGCCCGCCGTACGGCCATCCCGTGCCGGTGACCGTCCCGAACGATCCCAGCCGCATCAGCGACAGCATTTTCGGCGAGAACCAGTCCGCCGGCATTGGGTCGCCGTATTATACGGTCAACGGCATGTACCCGCAGGCGCCGTTGAACCTCTTCTTCCCGCGGAAGATCGGCGTGAGCGTGCTGCCGAATTTCCTGTCGAGCACGGAAGCGACCTCTCTGTGGACGCAAATCGTGGCCAATCAGTCGAACTATGGCGCCGTGGCGCCGGTGTGGCGCGGGCCGTTCATGACCTGGACGCGGGACGCCGATGTCCCGCAGTTCAAAAGCTTCTACTCGCCGGCGCCGAATCAGACCGGCCACGACGACATTCCCGACGACCCCTGGGGCAACAACTACCTGCTGTTCACCCGCGACGGGCTGCTCGACGAGCCGGAGGGCGTGTTCATCACCACGCCGATCAGCTTCCCGGCCACCCAGATGCCCGACGGCCTGGCGCAGGGCGGCCAACTGTACCCGACGAATCTGTTCGATCGGCCGACGGTGCTGTCGGTCGGCCCCGACGGCGCGCCCGGCGACGCCAGCGATCTGACCACGACCTTCGGGCAGGGGGACGATTTGCTGAGGCAATGGTGAAAGGGTTTGAGATAGGTCCCATGGGCCCTATAGAGCCGCCAAGGCCAAAGAGGAGATAGAGGAATTTCACCGAAAGAGATTTTCGGACAAACGGAGGGGAAGATGAACGGAATAGGACAGTCAGCCCGAGGCGTCACGCTGGATGACGTTCCCGTCAATGGGGTCACCCGCGACCAGTTCACCGACGATCTCCAGAATGAGCCCGCCAGCCAGCTGTTCATCATCAAGCCCTTGCAGCCGCTGGCCGCGCAAATCGCCAGTCCGCAGCGGTTGTCGTCGGGCTTCGTCTCCTCCGGCTCCACGGGGTTCGACTTGGACGCCTTCAACATGGTGTCGAGTTGGCAAGGGCCGTTCGTCGAGTTCAACCGCTTCTTCAAAGGCATAGAGACGATTGGCGCCGGAGTCCGCTTGAAGACCTCGACGCTCGATTCGACCACCGACGAGGTCAGCCGCGACTTCCCGCTGGACCCATGGGGCCAGCCATATCGAGTCTTCTCGCCCTATGGCATCATGGGTACGAACGCCATCATCGTCGACGGGCCGGACAACTGGGAAACTGACAACAAGTTCGACTTTCAACCAAACTTGGGCAGCCGCGGCACTTTCACCGACCCCTACGACCGGTGGGCCATCGTGAGCCTCGGCCCCAATGGGCAGTTTGACACGATTGGCGTCACCAGCGGCACGGAGAACGACGATATCGTCTACTTCTTCGGCACGGTCATCGCGGAATCCGCGGTCAACCCGCTCTAAGGCCGTCTGCGACCCGGCCGACGCGGGGGCAGGACCCCCGACCGCGAAGACGAAGGACGAGGATGAAGCGCCAAGCTCGACACGCCATCACTTTGATCGAACTGCTGGTCGTGCTGGCCATCATCGGACTGCTGTCGACCATCGCCGCCAATATGTACCTCCAGCGCCTGACCCTGGCGCGCGTGGCCGCCACGCAGGCCACCATCCACGAGATTGAAACGGCCATCGCCCAGTACCAGGTCGACGTCGGGCAGATCCCGCCGTCCGGCTCGGGCACGGCGCTGGCCCCCACGCCGCCCGACAACGGGACCTTCCCCGCGCAAGGGTGCGGCTACCTGTTCCTCTGCCTGACGCGCAGCCTCAACGGCGCCATGCTCAGCCCGCTGGATTCGCGCTGGCATGGCCCGTACCTGGAGCTGCCCGAGTCGCGCGTGGGGCGCATGGACGGCCTGCCGGTCGATTCCACCACGCCGCCGGCGAGCATTCAGATTTTGGACGCGTGGGGGCGGCCGTTTGTCTACATCCGCTCGGAGGATTACGCCGCGCTGGGAGGAACGCAACTGCCCCCCGGATCGCCGTTCTCCGGCGTCGAGGTCTATTACAACGCCAACGGCTATCAGATTGTCTCCAACGGCCCCAATGGAACGACGCTGGACCCGCCGAATCGCGGGACCGACCTCGACGACATCGCCAATTTCAAGAACCTGAGTTTCAGCTCCGGGAGCAGCGCCGTCCCCGCCCCCGTGCACAGCTCCGCCCGCTCCTCGGCGCGGAAAGGGCCCGGCTCGGCCAATGCCCAAGCCTCGTCAAGGGCGGGCGGAAGCGCCGCGTCCATGCAACGACCGATGTCGCCCTCGGCGCGCGCGGCCCTGCCCACCCCGGCCTTTACGCCCTTCCCGTCGCCGAACAGAAAGCCCTCCGCGGCGGCGGAATTGGAGCCGACGGCGACCACGAGCACGCTTTCGCTGGCCCTGTCCGCCACGCCGTCGGCCGAGCAAGCTTCCCACCTTGGGACGTCTTCGCCGGCCCCGTCTCCCAAGCCGGCCGCCGAGCAAACCTTCACCCTCGCGCCGCGGACCAAAGCGCCAAGCCCAAAGGGCCGGAAATAAGGCGGGTGTGGTTCTTATTGGCATAGGACTTATAGGTCTTATAACGGAAGTTGAGTAATCGTATTCGCGGACTCCCTGTGGAGCAAGGGGTTCGGGGGATTTACTAGCGAGCGAAGGCCTCCAGGCCGGAGACGCGGGCCAGGGTGAGGATCTTCTGGGCGCGCGGGCGGATGTCGGAGAGTT
>JAPLSS010000013.1 GCA_026398515.1 Candidatus Sumerlaeota bacterium
GAACACGTCAAGAGCGTGGCAAGGCAAATAATTCGATTCATCGGTATTTCCTTTCGGTTCGGGTTTAGGTATTCTGTAACCGTTCGTGCCCTTGTGGCCGGCCAGGCTCACGATGAGCCTGATCAGTAGTATATACGCCCCGGAATTTCCCTGTTGGAGGCGTTCCGCTTCACGGCGCAAATGGAGCGATTCGGTCTTTCCCCTTTTCTCCACCTGCGGTCGGGGCCGTCGAAAGCCTTTCCAGGGCCTCCGCGGCCGCACGGCGCACCACGGGATGCGCGTCCTTGAGTGATTGGCATACGATCCCGATGGCCGAGGGTTCGCGCAAGAAGCCAAGCGCCTCTATCGCACGGGCGCGCACCAGCCAGAATTCGGGATCCATCTGTGCCGCGCGCAATAAGGGAACAATTGCCGGCTTGCCGATGCGAACCAGCGCCCGTGCGGCCTCGATGTCCGCACTGTTCACCCCTACGGTGCCACTAAACTCCTCTCCAGACCCAGGCCAAGGGCTCCGGGGCCCACGATCCGGATCCAAAGAAAACGGCTGGACAGCATCGAGTTGCAGAGCAGCACTTTCTTGGGCCTCAAAACCGATCCTCAGGCGCTGGCATTCCACAAGCAAGCCCATTAGCCACGGAACCGCGGGCGCCGCATCTTCGCCCATGGCACCCAGCTCATCCGCCATGACAGACATTTTGAGCTCACTCACCAGGCTCCCCCAACAATCCGTGGCGTTGTATTTCGACGTTTCGGTACAGAGGATTTCTATGAGTTGACGGACCTCTGGCGTCGCCTCGGCAGGGATTTCGCTGATAGGCGGCATGCCCTCGCTCCATGAAGGGGCCGCGGGCGGCATGGCGGTGCACGATAACTGCAGCAGCACACATACCATCAGTGCCAGCGAAGTGCAATTTTGCGTTCTTGAAAGCATGTTTGCGTCCTGGCCATAGTATACGTGCTCGTCGCCGGAATTGGAACCTGGAATTCCGTCGGTGGCGCCGAACCAGCGAAGCCCAGGGATGCGAATCCCTGGGCTTGGAATCACGGGCTTTGCTTGCGCAGTTGCGACCACACAGCGGCGCCCTGCCGGGCATGCGCCCGAACGTAACGCACAAGGGCCAATTGATGGGTCCGGTCGCGGATCGGGCGCACGCCGCAGCGCACGGCCCAGACACCGCCTAGTGCGGCGAGGCCGGCATCGCTGAGAACTCGCGCGCTTGCCTTCTTGGCGATACCCATGAGGCGTCGGGCCTCGCGCTTCAATGCAGCAAAATTAAGCCCAGGGATTTTAATCCCTGGGCTTTTCGGCAATGGCGTAAACCGCGCGAGAACGTGCCAATGGGCCGCACCCACACAAAGGTCAATGAGTTCGACGTCGTGAAATAGAAGGGCGTCGGCCATGGCGCGGCAGGCAGCGGCGCGCTGTGAGGGCCCGAGGATCACGCGCGGGCGTTTCATTAACCCCCTCGATTGAGCCTCGAGGGCGGCGTAAGCGCCGGGTGGTGGCGGGTCGCGGTAGTCGCCCTCCACGTGTTCCCGGTGGCCGCGGGCGCGCCACCCGCGCGGGTCGCCGCGAAGCCATGTGCCGTAGGTGGAGCCGGTGCAAAGCAGCCAATTGTTCCATGGAAGCATGGACCTGTCGTATAGGATTCGGGTGCGTAGTTCAAGCGTTGATTTTGACAAGCCCAGGGATTCGAATCCCTGGGCTTGGGGCTTCACTTCAGGGCGATGCCGCCGGGGCCGCGAGCGATGTGGCCGAGGCGGTAAACGGTTTCGCCGCCCGTCTCGAGCATTTCGGCGACGTGGTCGGCGTAGTAAGGGCTGACGACCAGGACGAATCCGATGCCCATGTTGAAGACGCGCCACATTTCCTGGGTGGGGACGTTGCCGGTCTTCTGGAGCCAGCCGAAGATAGGCGGGACGGTCCAGGCCTTTCGGCTGATTTCGGCGCGGAGTCCGGGGGGGATGACGCGCGGGACGTTGCCGGGGATGCCGCCGCCCGTGATGTGGGCCATGCCATGCACGATGCGCTTCCGTTGATAGTGGGCAAGGACGCGCAGGACCGGCCGGGGGTAGAGTCGC
>JAPLSS010000127.1 GCA_026398515.1 Candidatus Sumerlaeota bacterium
TTGACCTCCTCCGGCCGGGCGTACTTGTCGAGGTACTCCTGATACTGCTTGAGGAGCGAGGCCGCCTCCTCGGCGCTCTTGCACTCGCGGACGAAGGCCAGAAGCGGCGCGCCCGTTCCCAAGGCGTATTGCGCCGAAACCACCTCGTCGAGGAACGATTGGCTTAGCGCGTCCTTCTTTAGATACGCGAGCGAATCGGCGACGCGGCCGTCCGCGGGCAGGAGGTCGGCGAAGGGCAACGGCGAGAGGTCGTCGGCCTCGAGCGCGTCGGCCGCCTGCGCGACGCGCTCGGCGGCGGCGGCGGGGCTGGAGTCGGACGGGGAGGACGGCAAGATCAGGTTGTAGTAGGGGCCTTTCCAGAAGTAGAGGCTGCCGCCGGCTTCGTAGCCTTCGCGGCCCAGGGCGACGGCGGGCGCGCCGGGGGTTCGCTCGGCGGCGTAAATGCCAAAGGCGTTGCGCGGCTCGCCCATGTCGTAGACGTAGAGATCGACGAACTGGTCGGGGTTGGCGGCGTTGGCGAACGAGACGAAATCCAGCCGCTGGACGTCGAACTTCTGATACACGTCGGCGCGCCCGTCGATCTTCTCGTAGAGCGTATCGGCGGTGAACTGCTCCGGCTTGCCCCGCGGCGCCCAGCCTTCGAGTTTGAGGTTCAGAGGCAGGACCGGCGCCCCTTCCGCCTTTGCCTTAACTTCCTCGGTCTTTGCTCCGGTAGGCGCGGGGGAGGCGTTGGCGGTCGGCGATTCCGCGGCGCCGGCGCCAACGGGGACATACGGCCCGGCGCGGGACAGGTCGCGCGCGACGCCTTGGATCTCGGCGGCGGATTTCTCGGATAGGGCATAGAGCGCGGGATTGTAACGGCGGCCCTTAACGTAGACCGCGGCGGCGATGGCGGCCAGAAGAACCAAGATGACGACGCCGATGGCCTTCTCCGCGCGCGAGACCCGCGAGGCTTTGCGCGAGTATCTGCGCCGGAAACGGCCGCTCCAGAACGACTTCCAGCCCTTGGTTCTTTCGGCCACGCGCGCGTCTCACAAGGCGAAATCCGCCGGTCTCACGCCGACTGTTTCATCTTCCCATCGCTTGGCGGAGCGGGTCAACGAGGATGAGCGGCGGAGGCTTTCCAGCCTGCGAGAGCTCGGAACCGCGGAGTGAACGGCGCGCAGGCGGGGGGCATCTTGCCCTTGTTCCGAGACGGGCGGCGTTTTTGACACAGGGGGAGCGCCATGTCGCACGACGAAGGGAACGGACGCCGCCCTTGCCGAGGGCGGCCCCCGCGGCCTTTCGCCATTCCCGGGCTTCACTTCCGCGCCCGAGCCGCCAGTTTCGCCGGCTTGTAGCGGGCGATGCGCTTGACCTCGGAGATGACGCGCATGACTTCGAGCGCCTCCTCCAGGGCGATTGGGAATCTCTTTCGCAGGCGGATGGCCTTATATAGTTCGTCCCAGATGTTCGGCCGTGTCTTCGGTTGAATCGGAAACGACTTCTCGATCCAGGGGAGCTCTTCCTTCGAGCCGAATGTGTCGCCGGGCGAGCCTTCGTTGAGCGGGCGCGGCGGGAGCTTTCTCTTCGGGTTGATGTATCGGACAGTGATCGTCTTGCCCTGGACCAGCAGGCCGCCTTTCGTGCCCCAGATGACCACGTCCGGCACGCCCACGGCCGACCCGTTGCCGACCTCGATGTCGACCACGGCCCCGTCGGCGCCTCGCAGGACGATCTTGGCGTGGTCCTCGGCGTCGCCGACGGAGGAGACCAATTGCAGGCTGCCCCAGATGTCCTTGAGCGGCTTCTTCGGCGCCCCCAGGAATTGCAAGCCCTGGTCGATGGGATGGGGGCCGTTGTTCAGCAGCTGCCCGCCGCCGTATTTCGCCATCGTCTGCCAGTCGTCGCGCCGTTGATAGCCGATGCGGGCGAGTTTGATCTCCTTGATCTCGCCGAGGATGCCCGAGGCGATGATCTCGCGCACGTGGAGGAACTCGGGATCGAACCGCCGGCTGTGCCGGATGAACAGGCCGCCTTTGGCCTTCTTCGCGGCGGCCATGAGTTTCTTCGCGTCGGCGTAGGTGGTGGCGATGGGCTTCTCCAGCAGAACGTGCTTGCCGGCCTTGAGCGCCATTATCGCGTGTTTGGCGTGGTCGAGCGACCGCGTGGCGACGCTCACCAACTCGACGTGGGGATCGGCCAACAGATCGCGCAGGTTCCTGTAGATCGCGCAGGCCGGAAAGCGTTCGGCCATGCGGCGCCGGTACGGTTCATAGATGTCGCACCCGGCGACGACTTCGAACATCTCCTGCTTGTCGGCGATTTCGCGGCACTGCATGCGGAACCCGGCCCGCCCCAGCCCGAGGATGCCCAGCCGAATCGGCCGGGGTTTGGGTCTTGCCTTGGCCTTGGCCACGGTCGCTCTCCTGTGTGTGTTGATGGACTTGCGTGAAAACGCGCGTCTTGGGTAGCAGAACCAATCCATGCACGCAAGGGCAAAGGGATCGCGGCGCTCAACGCAATTCTGATTGGCGTTGCCTTTGGCCCAGGAAATGCGGAAGATGCCTTCCAGTCACGAATAACGAAAGATACAACCATGAAACTCGAACGAATCACCATTGACCCGAAGGTTATGCAAGGCCGGCCGTGCGTCAGAGGAATGCGCATTACGGTTGGCCTGGTCGTCAACCTCGTCGCAAATGGCATGTCCACGACCGAGGTCCTGCGCAACTATCCGGACCTGGAAGAAAGCGACATCGCCGAATGCCTTCGCTACGCCGCCCTGCTGACGGAAGAGCAGCTTGTCCCCTACGAGGAATTGCCCCACGCAGTTTCTCTGTGATACGGCCGTCTTTCCACACAAGGCGGGCCCACAATATGACATTCCGCCCCATCGGTTGCTCACGGACATCGTGACAGCGACCGTTTTTCGCTGGATTTCAGCGGCTGTGGTCGCTGCATCCCGCCCAGGTTCAACCAGCCCAGTTCTCCACTCGCAGTCCGGGAACACGGCGAAAATGACGTTCGTTGTTAGTGACGAGGCGATAGCCGAGAGACACGGCGGTCGCTGCGATGATTAGATCGAAGTCGTCCAGCGGCGCGCCTTTCCGCTGGAGATCGGCCTTGATCGCCGCGAATCCCTCTATTATGGCGCGGGTGACGTCCACGACCTGGAATAACTCGCCGACGCGCCGCGCCCGCGCCAGACTCTCCTGGGGCCGGGACGACTTCATCGCGCCGAACAGCAATTCCCCGTAGGACACCACCGAGATCGCCTTTGGCGCCTCGCGCGTTTCCGCGAAGCGAACCAGGACGTTCGGCCGGGCCTTCAGAGCGTAAATGAGGATGTCGGTGTCAATCAAATACATCGCCCAACCGCCTGGCCCGCCGCCCGCCGCGGCGCGCGGCCCTCAGTTCCTTCACAATCGACTCCGCCGGACGATCGTCCCCCCAGGTCCCCGCCATGGCGAGGAACGCCTCCGTCGCCACTCGGGGCGACGGCCCTGGCCGCACCAGGAATTCCTGGATCATCATCGTCACTTCCTGGCTGACCGTCCGATGGTCTTGCCGGGCGCGAGCCTGCAGGGCCTCATACAGCGCCGCATCCATGCCCTTCACCTGTAAAGTCGCCATCGCCGCCCTCCTCGCGTACGAACGTCGGTCATCCCGTGATTCTATCGTTCCCTGTCATGAAAGCGCAAGCCAATTTCATGAAAGCGCGCAGGAGCATCCGGGCCGGCAAAGGGATCGCCATCGAAGAGATAAGAAAGCAGGCCGAACAGGAGGCTCAATCCGGCCGCTGACAGGCCGGAGGAACCGGCCGCAATTCCCACAAACCATTTGCGCCTCGTGGACGCCGCTCTCTATAGTGCGTCAACTCTACAAGAGGGATCGGCCGGATGGGTGGGAACGTCGGGGTCGCGGGATTCGGCGAGTGGGGCCGCAACGTCGTGCGCAACTTCCACGCGCTCGGCGCCTTGCGCGCGATCTGCGACGTGAACGCGGCGCGGCGGGGCGCGGCGCGCGCCGACTACCCGGATGCCGCGTTCACGACGGACTATGGCGCGCTGCTGGCCGACCCGGCGATCCGGGCGGTGGCGCTGGCCACGCCCGCCGCGACGCATTGCGCGATGGCCAAACTCGCCCTGGAAGCGGGCAAGGACGTCCTGGTGGAAAAGCCGCTCGCGCTGACCGTGACGGACGGGCGCGAACTGGTCGAGTTGGCCGCACGCCGGGGCCGCATCCTGATGGTCGGCCACGTCCTGCGATACCACCCGGCGGTTGTCCGGCTGAAGCGGATGGTCGAGGAGGGCGCGCTGGGACGCCTTCAATACCTGTATTCCAACCGGCTCAACCTCGGCAAGATCCGCGCGGAAGAGAATATCCTGTGGAGTTTCGCGCCGCATGACGTCTCGGTGATGCTGGATCTGCTGGGCGAAGAGCCGTGCGCGGTCGTGTGCCGGGGCGGCGGTTACGTGCGCCCGTCGGTCCCCGACGTGACCATGAGCCAGTTCCTCTTCCCCAGCGGCGTGCGGGCGCACATCTTCGTCAGTTGGCTCCACCCGTTCAAGGAGCAGCGGCTGGTGGTCGTGGGGTCGGAGAAGATGGCGGTCTTCGACGATACGGCCGACCGGAAGCTCGTCGTCTATCCGCACCGGCTGGAGTGGAAGGACCGCGTGCCGACGGCGGTCAAGATGGCCGGCGAGCCGGTGGAGGTGGAATCTGCCGAGCCGCTGCGCGAGGAGTGCCGGCATTTCCTCGAATGCGTCGAGACGCGCCAGCGGCCCAGGACGGACGGCGAGGAGGGATTGCGCGTGCTCAACGTCCTTGAGGCGTGCCAGAGATCACTCGAGAATCCGGCGGGCCGGACGAATGCGGAATGCGGAATGCGGAATGCGGAACCAAGCGCGGGGCTTCCTGGCGGATCAGGGTCCATTCTGCATTCCGCATTCCGCATTCCGCATTCCGAACGCGACTTTTTCGTCCATCCGACGGCGGTGGTCGACGAGCCGTGCGAGGTCGGCGCGGGGACGAAGATCTGGCATTTTTCGCACGTTATGCAAGGGGCCAGGATCGGGGAGCGCTGCGTCTTCGGGCAGAACTGCTTCGTCGCCGAAGGGGTCGTCATCGGCGACAACGTGAAGGCGCAGAACAACGTGTCGATCTACACGGGGGCCTGGATCGAAGACGACGTGTTCCTGGGGCCGTCGTGCGTGTTGATCAACGTGACCAATCCGCGCGCGCAGGTGAATCGCCATGCGTTGTACGAGAAGACGCTGCTGCGGCGCGGCGCGACGATCGGGGCCAACGCGACCATCCTGTGCGGCGTCGAGATCGGGCGCTACGCCTTCGTGGCCGCCGGGGCGGTGGTCGCGAAGAGCGCGCCGGACTACGCGTTCCTGATGGGCGTTCCGGCGCGCCAGGCCGGCTGGATGAGCCGCCACGGGCATCGGCTCAAGGCGCCCGACGGCGAGGGAATCATGACTTGCCCCGAGAGCGGCTATCGGTATAAGGAAGTCGCGCCTGGCGTTCTTCGCTGCCTCGATCTGGACGAAGAGGCGCCGCTGCCGAAGGACCTGGCGGTCGGCGCGCGGGCGTATGATGAGTTTAAGAAAGACTGAAGGGAACTGGCCGCAAAGGTGTAACCAATGAACGTGCCTCTTCTCGACCTGAAGGCCCAATACGCCACGATTCGCACGGAGATCGAGGCGGCGGTGGCCGAGGTCTTCGAGTCGCAGCAATTCATCCTCGGGCCGAAGGTCGTCGAGTGCGAGAAGGCCATCGCCGAATACTGCCGGTGCAAGCATGCGGTCGGCGTGTCGTCGGGGACGGACGCGCTGTTGGTGGCGCTCATGGCCGAGGGCGTCGGCGCCGGCGACGAGGTGATCACGACCGCGTATTCGTTCTTCGCCACGGCGGGCTCCATCGCGCGGCTCGGCGCCACGCCGGTCTTCGTCGACATCGATCCGGCCACCTTCAACATCGACCCCGCGCTCATCGAACGGAAAATCACGCCGCGCACGCGCGCCATCATCCCGGTGCACCTCTACGGGCAGATGGCCGACATGGAGCCGATCATGGAGATCGCGCAACGGCGCGGCCTGGCGGTCATCGAAGACGCGGCGCAGGCCCTCGGCGCGGACGCCCCGGGGCGGCGCGCCGGCGCGAGGGGCCACTACGGGTGCTGCGCGGGCTTCCCGTCGAAGAATCTCGGCGCGGCGGGCGACGCGGGGATGGTCACGACCAACGACGAGGCGCGGGCCGAACGCGTGACGATGCTTCGCGCGCATGGCGGCAAGCACAAGTATTACAACGAACTGGTGGGCGGCAATTTCCGGCTCGACGCGTTGCAGGCGGCGGTGGCGACGGTGAAACTGCGCCATCTCGACCGATGGACGGCGGCGCGGCAGGCCAACGCGGCACGACACGATCGTCTGTTCACGGAAGCGGGGCTGGCGGACAAGGGATTGGTGACGACGCCACGCGCCGTGCGGAGCCGCCATATTTTCAACCAGTATGTCATCCGCGTCCCCAGGCGCGACGAGCTGATGGCGTTCCTGCGAGAGAGCGGCATCGGCGTGGAGATCTACTATCCCGTTCCGCTCCCGTTGCAGAAGTGTTTTGCCTCGCTGGGCTACAAGGCGGGAGGTTGCCCGGAGAGCGAGCGCGCGGCGGCGGAAACGCTGGCCCTTCCGGTCTATCCCGAAGTCAGCGACGAGCAGGCGCGCTACGTCGTCGAGCGCGTGGCCGCGTTCTTCAAGCGCTGATTCTGCTTCCCAATTCCAGTAATTTACTGATAAATAAACAATATCCTCACGCAGAGGCGCGGAGGCGCAGAGGAGAGACAGCAGAGTCGTTCTCTGCGTCTCCGCGTCTCCGCGTGAGCTCTATTCCCGGCGCCCGGCCCCGCTGAGGCGCTCAATCACATAGAACGTCACCGGTATCAGAAAAATCGCGAGGGCGCTGGCGGCGAGCATCCCGCCGATGACGCACGTGCCCATCACCCGCCGCGACACCGCGCCGGACCCGCTTGCCACCCACAGCGGCACGCAGCCGAATATGAAGGCGAACGAAGTCATCAGGATCGGCCGCAGGCGGATGCGCGCCCCTTCGAGCGCGGCGTCGATGAGCGAATGGCCTTTCTCGAATTCGCGCTTGGCGAACTCCACGATGAGGATCGCGTTCTTGGCCGCCAGGCCGATCAGCATCACCAGCCCGATCTGCACGTAGGTGTTGTTCTCCATGCCCCGCAGATACAGCGTCGCGAACGCCCCGAAGACGGCGATCGGCGTCCCCAACAGCACGCTGAACGGCAGCGACCAACTCTCGTAGAGCGCCGCCAGGATGAGAAACACGAACAGGACCGACATGCCGAACACCGCCGCCGGCGAGACGCCCTGCTGCGCCTGCTTCTCCTGGAACGACATGCCCAGGTAATCGTAGCCCATCTCGCGCGGCATCGTCTGGGCGAAGGTCTCCTCGAGCGCCTTCATTGCCTGGTTGGAACTGTAGCCCGGCGCGGCGGACCCGTTGATCTGCGCGCAGCGATAGAGGTTGTAATGCATAGTGAATTCGGCGCCGGTTTGCGGCGAGATCCGCGTCAACGCGCTGAGCGGGACCATGCCGCCGGCGGTGTTGCGCACATAGAACTGGCCCAGGTTGTTCGCGTCGGTTCGATACTCGCCCTCGGCCTGCACGTAGACCTGCCATTGGCGGCCGAAGCGGTTGAAGTAGTTCACGAACAGGCCGCCCATGAACGCCTGGAGCGTCTGATAGACTTGGGTGAGATCGACCCCCTGCGACAGCGCCCGGTCGCGGTCCACGTCGACGAAGACCTGCGGCACGGTCGGGATGAACGTGGTCAGCAGGTCGGCGATCTCGGGCCGTTTGCGCGCGGCGTCCATGAACGTTTTCACCTGATCCGACAGGTATTGAACGTCGTTTCCGCCGCGGTCCTCGAGGATGAACGTGAACCCGCCGGACGTGCCGATGCCGGGGATTGCCGGCGGCGAGAACGAGAAGGCGACCCCCTCGGGGAGTTTCCCCAGTTCGGCGTTCAAGTGGCGGCGGATGGCCTCGTATTGCTCCTCGGGCTTCGTCCGTTCGCTCCATTCCTTGAGGGTGACAAAGAAGAAACCGCTGTATGTGCTGCGCACCACGCTCAACAGGCTGAAGCCCAGAACCGTGGTGTAGTGTTCGACGCCCGGCGTTTGCCTGAGAATGTCCTCGATCTTTTTGCACACCGCGTCGGTGCGCTGGAGCGAGGCGGCGTCGGGCAGTTGAACCATCAGGTAGATATAGCCCTGATCCTCTTCGGGAAGAAAGCTCGACGGCAGTTGCTTGCCGAACCACCCGGCGGCGATCGCAAAAACAACGAGCATCAGCAAACTGAAGAAACTCTTGTGGATGGCCAGCCGGCTGAGGCTGACGTAGCCGCTTCGCGCGCGGCCAAACGCGCGGTTGAACCCGCGGAACAACCAGGCCAGCGGGCCGCGCGCCTCGGTCCGCGGACGCAGCAGCATCGCCGACAACGCCGGGCTGAGCGAAAGCGCGTTGAAGGCGGAAAGAATGACCGAGATCGCGATGGTGAGCGCGAACTGCTGGTAGAGGCGGCCGGTGATGCCGGGAATGAACGCCGTCGGCACGAACACCGACGACAACACCAGCGCGATGCCGATGACGGGCCCCTGGACTTCCTCCATCGCCCGGATCGTCGCCGCCTTCGGCGCCATGCCTTCCTCGATGTGGCGCTCGACGGCCTCGACCACGACGATCGCGTCGTCCACCACCAGCCCGATGGCGAGCACCAGGCCAAAGAGCGACAGGGTGTTGATCGAAAACCCGAACGCCGGGAAGACGGCGAACGTGCCGATGAGCGACACCGGCACGGCGCACAGCGGGATGAGGGTGGCGCGCCAGCCCTGCAGGAAGACGAACACGACCAGGATGACCAGCCCCAGCGCCTCAAACAGCGTCTTGGCGATTTCCCTCATCCCTTCGCGGACGGCGCGGGTGGTGTCGAGCGAGACGACGTATTCGAGATCGGCGGGGAACCGCTGACTCGCCGCCGCCATCGTCCGTCTCACGCCGTTCACCGCCTCGATGGCGTTCGTGCCGGGGATTTGATAGATCGCGAGGATGGCCGACGGTTTGCCGTTAAGCCGCCCGGCGATGTTGTAGGTCTGCGCGCCCAGTTCGATGCGCGCCACGTCCCTCAGCCGCACCAGCGACCCGTCCGGGTTGGCGCGCAACACAATCGCGCCGAAGTCCTCCGGCGTCAGAAGCCGGCCCTTCGCCCGCACCGAGTAGGTGAACTCCTGTCCCGTCGGGGCCGGTTCGCCGCCGATCTGCCCCGCCGGGTTGACGGTGTTCTGCGCCTTGAGCGCGCTGACGATGTCCGGCACGGTGAGGCTGAGCTTGGCGAGCACGTCCGGCCGCACCCACAGGCGCATCGCGTACTGGCCCGCGCCGAAGACCTGTACGTTCGAGATGCCCGGCACGCGCGTGATCTGATCCGCGAGATTGATGTAGGCGTAGTTGGCCAGAAAGATGTTGTTGTACGTCCCCTTCGGCGAATACAGGCCGATGAGCAGCAGCGGCGCCGAGGTCGATTTCAACACCGTCAGGCCGTAGTTGTTGACGTCGGCGGGCAGCTGCGACGCGGCCTGCGACAGGCGCATTTGCGTGAGAACCTGGTCGACGTTCGGATCGGTCTTCACGTCGAAGTTCACCCGCAGGATCATGTCGCCGTTGCTGGCGTTGGTCGAAAACATGTAGTTCATGTTGTCCACGCCGCTCATCTGCTGCTCGATGGGCGTGGCGACCGACTGCTCGACGGTGATGGCGTCGGCGCCGGTGAAGGTCGTGCGAATCTGGACCTCCGGCGGCACGATATTGGGGAACTGCGCGACGGGCAGCCCAAGCATGGAGACCAGGCCGACGATCACCATCAGGATCGCGATGACCATCGCCACGATGGGCCGGTTGATGAAGAACTTGGGCATCGACGCTCACTTCCCCATCCCGGACAAACCGGAACCACGTGCGAGTCGTCCCCTCCGGAATACTCCCCGAAGGGGACAGATGTGAATAGCCGTGGGCGCCAGCCCACGGAAACCCGGCGCCCACCTATTCGACCCTGACGGGGTCGCACGGAGCGCGGCGCCTCGTTCGACCCCGTCAGGGTCGGGCCGTATTCTCGCGCCCTTCCGTGGGTTCGGCGACTTCCTTGTCGCCTGCTTGTTCCGAAGACTCCACCCACGGCTACTCATGTTTCTCCCCTTCGGGGAGCATCGGATAACCATGATGGCGTTTCCTTACAGATATATTAGAGCCCTGCCTCGGTGGAGGAAGTTGCCTGATCCGCGCGCCTTGTCGCGGGCGCGGAGGCCGGCGGCGTCCAGGGCTTGGGACTCACCAGGACGCCGTCGCGGACTTTCTGCAGGCCCTCGACCACGACCCGCTCGCCCGGCTTGAGGCCCTCGCTGATCACCCACATCGATCCATAGCGCTCGCCCGCCGTCACGGAACGAATGCTGGCTTTGTTGTCCGGCCCAATCACCGCCACCTGGGCGCCGCCCTGCAATTCCTTGACCGCCCGTTGCGGCACGAGCAACGCGCCGTGGACGATCGCCACCGGGGCGCGCACCCGCGCAAACTGTCCCGGACGCAAGAGATTGCCGGGATTCGGAAAGAGAATGGCGATGCGGATCGTGCCCGTGCGCGGGTCCACCTGGCGGTCCGCAAAGTCGAATTTGCCTTTGTAGGGATGCGTCTCGCCGGTGGACAGGATCAACTCCTCGTACGGTTCGCGCTTCTCCGCGGGAGTGGCTTCCAGTTCCTTGAACCTCGGCGCGGCCGTCAGGTATTCCGGCTCGCTGAACGAGATATAGGCCTTGATCGGGTCGACCACGGAGATCGTCGTCAGACTGTCCGTGCCCGGCCCGACGAGGTCCCCGATGTTGGCGTTGGCTTGGCCGGCGATGCCGGTCACGGGGGCGGTGATTCTGGCGTATTCCAGGTTCAATTCGGCGGTTTGGACGGCCGCCTTCCGCGCCTCGGCGTCGGCCTGGGCGGCGGCGTCGGCCTGCGTCGCGGTGTCGTAATCCTCCTCGCTGGCGGCCCCCTGTTTGTAGAGAATGCCCAGGCGCTTCACATCGATCCCCGTTTTCAGCTGGTTGGCCTGCGCCTTGGCCAAGTCGGCCTTCGCCTGCGCCAGCGCGGCCTCGAACGGGCGCGGATCGATCTGAAACAGCAAATCGCCCTCTTTGACCAAAGCGCCCTCTTCGTAATTCCGCGTGACGATGTAGCCGGACACCCGCGCGTGGATCACCGCGTCGACCGACCCGTCCAGCACGCCGACCCATTCCTGCATGACGGGGACGTCCTGCTGGACGACCGGGGTCGTCAGGACCTCTGGCGGGCCCGACGCCTCGTTCCCCGGTTCTTTGCGGGAGCAGCCGACCCCCGCGAGAACGCCGGCGAAGACACCGGCGAAGAGAAGGATGGCGAAGGCGGGGCGGGAACCGGCTGGGAATAGCCAATCGCCGATCGCCAATAGCCGATTGAAACGACAGAGGGCGCTTGGGAATTGCCGATGGCCGACTGTCGATTGCCGATGGAAGCGACGAAGGCGCCCGCCAGAGTCGGCCAGGGCAGAGAGATGGCTGATATGACCAAAGATGAACACCCGGCTGAACCCCTTTGCCCGCGGCTTTTCTTTGCTGTCCCGTTCCCGAATCAGGGCGAAACCGTTTCACGCAATTTCCGTGCACAGGACGGCGCCCTGATTTCGGAGCGACGCCGATAGGCTGAACTCTTCCCCGCCCGGCTGGATCGTTTTGTGGCGCTCGATCCAAGATCAGCCGAGACAGCGCCCTGAAAGGGCATAGGGACAAAGCCCAGGGTGAAGCCCTGGGAAGAAGCGCCATCACTAACGTTTCAGCCCTGAAGGGGCGAAAGGGGACATCCAGCGCCATCCATGCCGGTCCTCGCGCCCTTTCCGGGCTGAACTCTGCGAGAAACCCGGGCCAGGCGTCGCTCCGAACCCAAGCGTCGGAGCCGATGCAGGGAGACGTGGAGCGGGAAACGGAGAGAAAAGGAGTGGTTTCAGCCGCCGGCGCGGCGGTTCTACTCGAGGTCGATCTCGCGCTGCGGCTTGCCAATTTCCTCGCCGCTTTCCTTGACGCGCTTGAGTTCCTTCTCGAAGAGCGATTCGAGCTTGTCCTTGCGCTCGCGCTCCTTCTTCTGCGCCTCGGCGAACTTCTGCTCGACGGCCTCCTTGGACTTCCTCACCTTCAGAACGGCGTCTTCAAAGCGGTTGCCCGTCGATTGCTCCAGGATGGGCTTGCGTTGTTCGAGGACCGTGCCCTTGTGGCGGTTGATGACCAGAATGGTCTTGCAGCACGGGCACTCGACTTTGATCGTGTCGTCCATGGCGAACCTCCTTGAACCCGACAACGCCAGTAAAGCCGAATCCCCCGCGCGACGCAAGAACGGCGTTTCTCGTCTCTCGTTTCAGGTTTCTCGCGGGCGGCGTGAGCGAGGCGCCAAATGGAACGACGCGCATTCGAAAGACGCCCCCTGGAACGTAAAACGAGAAACCTGAAACGAGAGGCGGAAAACGCCGTTCGGCTCCGCGCGCTATGCCACAGGAGGAATGTCGACCGTCTTGAGCGGCTGTACACGAAATGGTTTGCCGGCCAGGGCGCGAATCAGCTTGCCATCCGCGGTGACCAGTGGCGCGTCCACACGGCGCGACAAGGCCGCATAGAAAGCATCGTAGCCGCTGACGCCATATCGCAACGCGATATCCAACGCGTCTTCGGCCAGATCCGCCGTCGGGAAAACGCGC
>JAPLSS010001000.1 GCA_026398515.1 Candidatus Sumerlaeota bacterium
TGGCGCCAATGTCCAGCAGGACGCACGGCTTGGGGCGCGACGGGATGACGGTGGCGATGGCCGGGCGGCTGACTCCGGGCAGGGAGCGCCACATCAGTTTGGTCACCGCCATGGTCACCCCCGTGTGGCCCGCGGAGACCAGCCCGTCGGCCTTGCCCTCGCGCACCAGTTGCGCGGCCACGTGGATCGAGGAATTGCGGTTGCGCACCGCCTCCTTGGGCGTCTGGCGCATCGTGATGACGTCGGAGGCGGGGACGATGGAAATGCGGGAATCGCGCGAGAGGCTGTAGCCCTCTTCGGCCAGCAGGCGCTTCAACGGCTCTTCCCGGCCGACGAGAATGACGTCGTGCGAGGTATTCCCCAAAGCGGCCAACGCCCCGCCGACCAGCGAGGCGGGGCCATCGTCGCTTCCCATGGCGTCCAGCGCGATCTTCCGGCTACGATCTGCCATCTCCGAACCTTATCCAGGCCGCGTCCACGCCGGGCCGACGTCCCTGGCGGACGGCCCGGCCGGACAGGCTACTGGACCACTTTCACCTTGAACGTGCGATCGCCGTATTGGCCGCAATTCGGGCAAATGCGGTGGGGCTGCTTGGGCTCGTGGCAATGGGGGCATTCGGTGAACGCGGGGGCCGACAAGTTCTTATTCGCCCGCCCCATGCCCCGCTTGGCGCGACTGCGGCGTCGGCGTGGTACGGGCATGGATCAATCTCCTTCCAAATGGAACCGTCAATCTTCACCGGCCCGCAGGCGCGATGGCGACGATGATAGGACACGGCAGCCTAGCAACCTCGACTCGTGTGTCAATCATTTTCACCGGCGTTCGCCGCCGCTCATTTCCCCATTTCCCGGGCGCATCCCGCGGTGTAGCCCGGCGCCGGGATTCAGGAATGCGGTATCGCTGACGCCCCGAAGGGAACGTTGGCCTGCGAATCGTGTCACATTGTGAAGAGAGCGGAATGGACGAGAAGCATCAGCTACACCGCGGGATGCGCCCCCATTTCCCCGGAATCGGCCTTTCCGCTTGACCTCCCGGAGAGCCTGTCGGTACCATTCCGCGTTTGATCGACGGAAGCGGGGCTTCCTTGCATTCATTCGGGCGGGCCGATGTCGGATCGCACCATTCTCATTCTTTCACACCTGGGCGCCTTGTTGGTCGTCGGTTTCCTGCTCTACCGCCCGGTCTTACAGAACGATTTCGTTTTCGACGACATGACCAACATCGTGCAGAACCAGGCCTTGCAGCAGCGGGATTTCCTGCAAGGCTTGTTCTCCCGCGAATACGCGCAAGCCTGGGCCGGCCCCGATTATTACGCGCCGATCGCCGCTCTGAGCTACTACCTCGACACGCGCTGGCACGCCGTCGGCGGGCGGCTCTCCTCCGCCGGAGTCCACGCCACCAATCTCGTCCTGTGCCTCGCCATCTGTGTGATGGCGTACGGCGTGTTCCTGGCGGTCGCCGGGCGGCCGGGGTTCTCCCTGGTGGGCGCGTTGTTTTTCCTCGCTCATCCCATGCACGCCGAGAACGTGAATTATGTGTCGAGCCGCCCCGAGCTGCTCGCCGCATTGTTCACTCTGGGGGCGATGCTGGCCAGCTGGCTGCCGTCGCGGGCGCTGTGGGCGCGCGCGCTCCAGTTCTTCGCCGTGTTGTTTTGCACGCTGTTCGCGACTCTGAGCGGCGCGGCGGGCCTGGCCGCCCCCTTGGTGTTGCTGGCTGCGGATTGGGCGCGGATTCGCCGCCTGCGACAACCGGGCGCCGGCCAGGCCGCGTGGCGCGACCGCGCGTGGCGCGCCTATGCGCCCATGGCGGCGGCGTTCCTGTTGTTCGTCGCGTTGCGCCTGGCGCTGTTTGGGTCTCTGTTGTCCGTGCAAATCTACGACCCGTTTTTTGGAGATTTGACGCGCGCCCAACGCATCTGGACGTGGTTTCAAGTCCTGCTGCGCTACGTCTCGCTTTCGGTCTTCCCCTATC
>JAPLSS010000101.1 GCA_026398515.1 Candidatus Sumerlaeota bacterium
AAAGAGCTATACCCGCAAGGACAAAATGACGGTCATTCGGGTCATTCTCATTGCCGGACTCGTCAACGTAGAGCACGTACATGACCGGATCCCCCATACGCTTGAACAGCAAAAAAATAGGGCGACTCGCCCCGAAGAGCAAGTCGCCCCGGAAGGCAACTGGCCATTTCGGAGAACTGCATAAAGGCAGCTCTACCAATTGCGAGTGAACCATGCATCACCGTCGCCTGCCTGTCAAGACAAAACGCCAGAATCGCTTTCTCGTTGAGAAAAGCCCGTCGGCTGCGCTTGCCCCAACTGAGCAAAAGTTGGCTCCTCCAACAAATGGGAACCAGGGGCTCAGGAATGAACGCGCTCCGGGACTGCCGGCGGGCATTTCCGATCTCGCGCGTCGGAAAACCGGGGATGCGCTATGCATTCTATGGCCACGAAGAGGCACAAGAGGCACAGAAGAATCGATCTTGCGCCTCTTGTGTTTCTTTGTGGCCGTTCTTAGGCTGCCGGGGCTTCGGCATGGAGGGCGAGGCGACCGTGCCCGGGGTCGAGGCCGACCTTAAGCGCGGAGCCGTCGAGGATTTCGCCGGCTACGAGGGAGCGGCCGATTTTGGTTTCCAGCTCGCGCTGCAGGATGCGCTTGAGCGGGCGCGCGCCGAAGACGGGGTCGTAGCCTTCGCGGGCGATCCACTCGCGCGCGGGGTCGTCGATCTCCAGCGTGATCCGCCGGTCCGCCAACCGACTGCGCAGTTGCTCAACCTGCAAGTCGACGATCTTCTTGATCTCCTCCAGTTGCAGCGTCTTGAACAACACAACTTCGTCGACGCGGTTCAGGAACTCGGGCCGGAAGTGCAGGCGCATCTCCTTCATCACCGCCTCGCGCGCGGATTCGCGGATCTCGCCGCCGCTGGTGATGCCTTCCATCAGGTATTGCGCGCCGATGTTGCTGGTCATGATGATGACGGTGTTCTTGAAGTTGACCGTGCGCCCCTGCGCGTCGGTCACCCGCCCGTCGTCGAGGATTTGAAGGAGAACGTTGAAGACGTCGTGGTGCGCCTTCTCGATTTCGTCGAAGAGGATCACGCTATAGGGCTTGCGCCGCACGGCCTCGGTCAGCTGGCCGCCCTCTTCATAGCCGACGAAACCCGGAGGCGCGCCGATCAGGCGGGAGACGGTGTGCTTCTCCATGTATTCCGACATGTCGATGCGCACCAGATTGTCTTCGCTGTCGAAGAGCGCCTCGGCCAGGGTCTTGGCCAGCTCGGTCTTGCCCACGCCGGTGGGGCCGAGGAAGATGAACGAGCCGATCGGGCGGCGCGGGTCCTTGATGCCGGCGCGCGCGCGGATGACGGCGTCGGCCACCAGTTGCACCGCCTCATCCTGGCCGATGACGCGGCGGTGCAGGATCTCGTCCAACTTGAGCAGTTTCTCGCGCTCGCCCTCGACCAGGCGGCTGACCGGGATGCCGGTCCAGCGGCTGACGATGGCGGCGATCTCTTCTTCGGTCACCTCTTCGCGCAACAGGCGCTCGCCGTCCTGCGTCTTGACCAGTTTGTTTTCTTCCGCCTGGAGCGCGCGCTCGGCCTCGGGCAATTTGCCATGCTTCAACTCGGCGG
>JAPLSS010000687.1 GCA_026398515.1 Candidatus Sumerlaeota bacterium
TGGCCGCCCAGTTTCTCTCAGCCCCGAAGGGGCGACAGATGGCAGTATCCCGCGTTCTGTCGCCCCTTCAGGGCTTTCCGCACTCGGTCGGTTACCGGGGGCTTGGCTTCGCCGGCGCCCCCGGCTACGCGCTGTCGGCCCCTTCGGGGCGAAACCATTGCATTCCCGCGTCTTTTAGTGGGTACGCTTGGACTTTCCTGATTGTCGTGTCGTTATGTTCAGCATCTTCTTCGCCCAGCCCTGGTTTCTGTTTGGCCTGGCCGCCGCGTCGCTGCCGGTGTTGATCCATTTGATCCATCGGCAGAAGCGAAAACGGTTGCTTTTCTCCACGCTGCGCTTTCTGGTTATCTCGGACAGGAAAAGCGCGCGGCGGCATCAGCTCGTTGATATATTAGTCCTTATTCTGCGCACCGCCCTGGTGGCGTTGTTGGCATTGGCATTGGCTCAACCGCTCCTCCGGCCGGCGGGCGCGGGGGCGGACCGCTTTGGCGAGATGTCGCTGGCCATCGTGGTCGACGATTCGATGAGCATGCGGCGCACGAGGGAAGGCGTCGCGCTGTTCGACAAGGCGGTCGAAGCGGCGAAACGCATCGTCAGCGAAATCCCGCAGTCCGGCGAGGCGTGCGTTTTTCTGACCAGCGGCCGGACCCCGCCGACGCTGTCGACGCCGACCGCCCCGCCGGCCAACCTTGAAGGGTTGCTGGAGGGGTTAGATTGCTCGTATGGCGGCCGCACCGTCTCTCCCGCCATTCATCAAGCCCTCGACATCGTCAGCGGCAGCAAACTGAAGAACCACGCCATCGTGCTGATCAGCGACCTGGGCGCGACCGCGTTCACCGACGCCGCCAGTTTGAACCGCGACGCCCTGGCGAAGCGCGTGGCGAGCGTCCAGGTGTTGGACGTCGGCGATCCCGATCTGTCGAACACTGCCCTGACCGCCGCCTCCGGTTTGCCGTCCACGGCATTCCCCGGCACGCCGCTTTCGATTCGCGCCACGGTCCTTGGAGTGGGCAATGTGACGGGGAAGACGCTCGTTTCGTTTTGGGTTGGGGACGAGAAAATGTCGGAGAAGGACGTCGACGTGGAAGCCGGCAAGCCCGTCACCACCGAGTTCGAGCACGTGCTGGATCGGAAGGGCGACGTGCCGGCTTCGGTCCGTCTTCAGGCCGACAACCTGCCGGCGGACAACGCGCGCTACCTGGTGTTCCGGATGCTGCCGACTGTGCGCACCGCCATCATCGCGCCGCCTGGCGAGGCGTCGGTCTTCGGCGATGAATCGCTCTTCCTGCGCACGGCGCTCAATCCGCTGCTGACGCCGACGATGTCCGGCGCCTCGCCGGTCACCGTCGCCGGCGCCAACTACGTGAGTTTCCGCGCCGACTCGCTCAAGGACATCGACGCGGTGTTCCTGATCGCCGATCCGTCCGTGCCGCCGAACATCTCGGCCTCGCTGCAGCAATTCGCCGAAGGGGGAGGGACGGTCGTGTGGTTCCCCTCGGCGCTGATGGCCAGCGATCCGACCGCGCTGGCGAAACTGCAACAGACCGGCTTCGGCGGTTTCAAGGTGACCGACCTGTGGGCTGCGCGCTCCGGGGAATCGCCCGTGGGGCTGGGCGAGGCTGAGCCGACGCATCCGATCGTCAACCTCCTGCTGCGGGCCGCGCCGCAGTTGTTTGGCGCGGTGACGACACAGCGCTATCTGGCGGTGGATGAGAATTCGTTCGACCAATACACGCGCGTGGTGGCGCGCTTCGCCAGCGGCGCGCCGTTCCTCATCGAGCGGCGCGCAGGCAAGGGCGGCATGCTGGTTTTCACCACCGGCTGCCATCCGGTGTGGTCGGATTTTCCGCTGCGGCCGCTGTTTTTGCCTTTGTTATATGAGACGCTGAAATACACGCTCGGCCAGACGCGCCCGGCGCCCGAAGGCGTGTCGGTGGATGATGGCTTCTCGGTGGCGGCGCCGGAAGGAGGCGAAGGGGGCACGATGGTCGTCCAGAGTCCGTCGGGCATGGAGGACCGCGTCGATTGCGGCGCCGGCCAAACGAAGATCGACTACACGAACACGCCTCTGCCGGGGTTCTACTCCGTGCGATGGGTCGGGCGCGGCACGGAGCCGGAGTTGATCGCCGTCAATCCCAGTTCCACCGAGAGCGGCATGGAGCGGATTTCTCCGGAGGATTTGAAGGCTTACTTTCCGGAATCGTTCAACGTAGCTGCTGTGCGCGAGCCGGACAAGGTGATACAAAGACTTAGTTATGCGTCGAAGGGCGTGGCGTTGACGAGCCCGCTCCTGTGGGCCGCGCTTGTGGCGCTGTTATTGGAAGCCTACTTAGCTAACCTCCTCCTGCGCGCGGCGGAGGAGCAGCCGTCGTGGGCGAAACGGTTGCGCATGAGATTCGAAGAAGGATGGAAAAGGTCGTGAATGATTGCCGATTGGTGATTGGTGATTGAACGGCAGTGCGGTTGTCGGAGCGAGGGTCTCCAGGCCCGCAATGAATATCATCGGTGGATAATTGATTGAAGCGTGCCTGGAGACCCGCGCTCCGACGACCGCCGGGAATCGAAGACTACAAGTCGAAAATAGCGATATGCGTTTCCTGCCCGAACATTTCGAACTCGTCTTCCGCCGCTCGTGGTCGTGGCCCGTGCTGGTCGCGGCGCTTTTGGTGGTCGCGTTGATCGTCTGGCAATGGAACCGGCCGACGCGCCTGGCGCTGGGCAAGTGGGCGAGCCGCCTGTTGACCGCGCTCAAGACGTTGGCCGCGGTCCTGGTGGTCCTGTGGCTGGTGAATCCGCGGATTCGCTATCTCTCGGCCAAAACGGAAGACGCGGGGATCGCCGTCGTGCTCGACTCGTCCATGAGCATGGCGGCGAAGGATGCCTTGAACAAGACGCGGTATGAAGCGGCGCGGGAATCGTTGATGGTCGGCCAGGAGGCGCTGGGGCCGGAACTGGAGAAGAGGTTCCAGGTCAATTATTACCTCTTCAACCGCGGGCTCAAGCCCATCGATCGGTCGTCCGCGCCGATGCAAACCGACCCCGCCGGCCTGGAGACGAATTACGGCGAAACGCTCAAGGCGCTGGCTTCCGAAGCGCGCTCGAAACGCTTGAAAGCCGTCATTTTCGCCAGCGACGGCAACAACACGGCGGGCGGCGATCTGCGGCGGGCGGCGCAGGACGTGAGCGCGCCGATCTACGCCATCGCCGTCGGCCGGCGCCGCGACCCCAACGAGCCGTGGCGCGACCTGGGCATCGAGCGCATCGACGCGCCCACGCGCGTCGAGGTCGGCCGCGAGTTGAAGGTCAAGGCGCGCCTGAACCAGGAGGGCTTCGCCGGCGAGAGCATCACGGTCCAGGCGCAGCAGGGCGAGACCGTGTTGGCTTCGACGCCCTATCAACTGACCGAGGCGCCGGTTCAAACGGTGGCGCTCACCTTCACGCCGCAGACCAAGGGCACGCAGACCTACGTCTTCTCCGTCCCGCACCTGGCGAATGATCAGATTGAAGAGAACGATCAGACGCGCCTTTCGGTGGCCGTCACCGACCGCCAGATGAAGGTATTATATATCGAGGGGCAATTGCGATGGGTATATAAGTTTGTTAAGCGAACCCTCGAGACCGAAGAGACCATTGAGTCCGACTGCGTTATTCGCACGGGCGCCGCGCAGTTTTATCACCAGGGGAAATCGAAGCTCGCCCTGCGCAAAGGCCTGCCCGCGAATTATGATGATCTGGGCCAGTACAATGTCATTATCCTGGGCGATCTGCCCCGCGCTTTTGCCGACGATGGGCAATTGCAGCTCATAGATAAGTGGGTGCGCGAGAACAAAGGCGGGCTCCTGCTGATCGGCGGATTATATACCCTCGGTTCCGGCGAGTACGGCGGCTCGGCCCTCGAGACGATGATGCCCGCGACGTTTAAGAAACAAGCGCCTCCCCGCAATCCGCCCCCGTCGAAACTGGAGTTGACCCCGACCGGGATGGGGCAGAACGCGATGGCCGGGCTGGCCGAGGTCCTGCCCAAAGTCCCGCTGAACCTCATCTTCTCGACGGGCGGAGTGAAGCCCGGCGCCGAAACGTGGATCGAAGTCGCCGACGGCCCCTCGCGCGGCGCGCCGGTTCTCGTCACCCAACGCTACGGCGAAGGCCGGACCGCGCTGCTGACGACGGATGAACTCTGGGAGATGAGCCTGCGCGAGGGCGGCGCGGCGGAGAAGTCGCCCTCGTCGCGCTTTTGGCTGCAACTGATTCAGTGGCTCGCGCAGATCGAGGACAAGGGCAACGAAGAAGACCCGGTCGTGATCGCCTCAACCGACCGCTCGTATTACGACTCGAATCAAGACGTGCAGATCAGCGCGCGCCTGCGCAAACCCGCGGACCCTGGCGAGGCGTTGGCCGTCAGCGGCGAAATCCTCGCGCAGGGGCAGGAGATCGAGCGATTAAACTTCCCCGAACCCGACTTGAGCCGCGCCGCCAAACTGACGTGGAAGCCGCCGCACGACGGCTTGTTCACCATCCGGCTGCACGGCCAGGTGGGCGACAACAAGGGCGACCTGGAGATGGACACGCTCGTTGGACGCCCGTTCCGCGAACGCGAACGCAACGCGCTGGATGAAACCACGCTGCGCAACCTGGCGCGCGACAGCGGCGGGGCCTTCTTCACGCTGCTGAACGCGCGCGACGCCGGGCGCACGATTGAAGCCGCCGCGGCCGAGATGAACGAGCGGGTGGAGAAGGACCTGCTCGACTCGCCATGGGCTTTTGCGCTATTCTGCGGCATCGTGAGCGTTGAATGGACGCTACGGCGGAGGAAGAACCTGATATGAGCCCGCAAGATCGACAACGACGGCGGCAGGCGTCGCCGGAATACGGCTGGCTGCTGGACCGGCTGGATCAGTTCCGCCGCTATCTGAAGACGATGAGCATGCTGGAGGCGACTGTCAGCGGGACGCTGGCGCTGCTCGTCCTCGCGCCCGCCTTGTTCCTCCTCGACAACTGGCTGCATTTCGCCACGACCGTCCGGTTGGCCTCGTGCCTGGCCCTCGTGGGCGCCGCGGTCGCATCGCTCCAGTTCGGCGTACGGATGGCGTTGCAGCCGTGGGGCTACGAACGGTTGGCGATCCGCATCGAGGAGCGTTTTCCCGAACTGCAAAACAGCCTGATCAACGCGGTGCAACTGGGCTATCTCGACGAAGCCACTCCGGGCATCGACCTGATCCGCTCGATCGTCAACCAATGCATCGACCAGGTGCGGGCCATGCGTTTGCGCCGGGCGGTCAACACGCAGCGGCTCAAACGCGCCGCGGCGGCGAGTCTGGTTTTGGCGCTGATCGCGGCTGCTTATCCGATCCTGCTGCCCGCCTATTTCCGCAACGCCGCGTTGCGCATTCTCCTTCCGACGAGCGGCATCGAACCGCTGACGCGCACGCATTTGGCGATCAAGCCCGGCGATGCCACCGTCGGGCGCGGGGAGTCGCTGACGATCACCGCGATTCCCTCGGGCGCCCTGCCGCGCTCGGCGCGCCTGCAGATGCGCGGCGAAACGACCCGCGGGGATTTCGCCATGGGCTTCGACGGCCAGCAGTTTGAATACGAGTTGGCGGACATTCAGAAACCGCTCAGTTATCGCGTCGAGGCCAACGATTACTCCTCGCCGTGGCATACGGTGCTGGTCCTGGTCAAGCCGCGCATTTCGCGGATCAGCGTCAAGATCGACTATCCCGAATACACGCGCCTTTCGCCCGCGGTCATCGACCCGAGCGATGGCAACGTGACCGCGCTCACCGGCTCGAAGGCGACGATCACCGCCTGGACCAACAAGCCGATCCGCGAGGCGCGGCTGCTGACCGAAAACGGCGTATCGGCCTTTCCCGTTCCACAAGAGGACGCGGCGCCGCTCGAGGAAGGGCAGGAAGCCGCCGCGCCGCGCAAGGTCTCGCGCCTCGAAGCGCAGGTCCCCATCACGGCCGACACGGCCTACCGGTGGCTTGTGTCCGACGAGGATCAGTTGACCAACCAGCCCGAGCCGCAATACACGATCCGCGCCACGCCGGATGCGCCGCCGCGCGTGGTCATCACCTCGCCGCGCGGCGAGATGGAAGTCCCCCAGGGCGACGAAGTCCCGATCTTGTTTTCCGCGTCGGACGATTATGGGCTGTCGCGCGTGACGTTGACGGAGCAGGTCGGCGACAAGCATTCGGCCCTCTTCGAACGCCGCTTCGAGCAACCGGATCGGTTGATCTCCGAAGGGGTCGTGCTGCAATCGAAGCTCTACGCGGTCGACGACGAAATCCACGTCGTCCTCGACGCCACCGACAACAACCCCGCCGTCCCGGGCCAGGCGGCCACCGATCCGGTGATCCTCAAGATCGTCGCGCCGCGCGTCGAAGCGCAGGACGCGGCGCAGGCGGGCCTGAACTTCGCCACCGAATTGCTCGCCTTGTTGACGAAGCAGCGCGAGGCGCGGGCGGAATTGAAGCTGTGGACCGCCGGGCTGGGGTCGAAAACCATCGAGGCCGAGACGCTCGCGGGGGCGCTGAAGAAGATCACGCTGGATCAATCGCAGATCCGCACGACGGCGCTCCAGATGCTGGAGATCAAATTGCCCGACGCCTCGGAGTGGGAGAAGGCGCTGGCCGCGCTCAAGGCGCTGACCGAGAACGAAATGCGCGCGGCCTCCGAACAGTTGAAGGCCATCGACCCCGCCGCGGAGCCGAAGGCCGTTTCTCAGCAATCCAACGCCGTCGCCGAGATTCAGAACGCGATTATCGCGAAGTTGTCGGACCTCCTCGAGTCGCTGCGCGAGGCCTTCCCCGAACTGAAGGATGTGCTGGTCGAGGAGGAGAAGAAGCTGGACGAGGAGAGAAAGAACAGCCCCGATTCCTGGCCCGACGCCTATGGGAAGTTGCTGGACTTCATTGACGACCAGCAAGGCGTCCTGTCCAGTTTGCAGAAGATGGAGGACATCGATCCGAAGAACCTGTCCAACGAGCAGAAGATGGAGATGGAGGACCTGGCGAAGAAAGAGGACGAATGGTCCGAGTACTTCAAGGACTGCGCCGACTGGCTGCGCAAGTCGCCGATGGTCGACGGCACCGAGTCGGGCCTGCGCGATGAGTTGATTGAGATGTACCAGGAGATCGAGAAACTGCCCGAGGAACTGCGCTCGACTCCCGTCACCATTCCCGTCGACGAGGAGACGGTGAAGAACGGCCTCGAACTGGCCACGGAGCTGACGCACAACCTGGAGAAATGGCTGGCCGAAGAGCCGGATTACCAGAAGTGGGAGTTGGAGAACAGCAGCACGCCCTATGACGTGCCGCTGGCGCAACTGCCCGACGAACTGGAAGACCAAATGGGCGAACTGCTCGAACAGGAGCAGGACATGTGGGAGGGGATCGAGGACCAAACCTCCAACTGGGCCGACTCGCTCGACGCTGGCGCCGGATGGCAGGCGATGGACGGGCCCATCAGCAACTACTCGGCCAAGGGCGTCACCGGCAACCTGCAGCCCAACGACATGGACATCTCGGGCCGCTCGGGCGAAGGGCGCTCGGGCCGTTCGCTCGGCGAGATGGTCGAAAGCGTGGCCACCGGCAAAGGCGGACGCGACACGCAGACGCGCATCACCGCCGACGCGATGGGCGCCGGCGTGGTCGAGGATTTGTCGACGGAGGAAGTCAAAGGAGCGACCGGCGGCGGCAAGATCGCCGGCACGACGGGCTACGGCTTGACCGCGGCGAACGCGCCGGAACAGCCGGAGTTGATCCAGAAGATGAGCCAGCGCCAGGCGGACCTCAAGATGAAGGCGATGAACTTGAGCGAAGCGCTCAAGAACATGCAATTGCCGACCGGCCACGTCGACCAGGCAGTCC
>JAPLSS010000726.1 GCA_026398515.1 Candidatus Sumerlaeota bacterium
GAGGCGTTGACGATCAGGTTCATCAGCGCCCGGTAAAACCCCTGGTCGTCCATCGGCATGTCCGGCGCCGACTCGTCCAGGCTGAGCTCCAGGTGAATCCGCTTCTTGTCGAGATCCTCCCGGATCTCTTCCACGGTGTCCAAAATAATGCGATTGACGTTGGCGACGTGCTTTTCCGCGACCCGCTGGCGCGAAAACTCCAGCATGTCCTGGACCATGACGTACACCCGATCGAGATTGCGCCGCACCACGCCCCAGGTCCTCTCCAGCGCCTCGAAGTTCTTCTCCGAGACGCAGCGATCCATCAACTCCGTGCCGCCCTTGGTCAGGAACAGGATGTTCTTGATGTTGTGGGCGATGCCGGTGATTGTCTGGCCGATGACCGCCAGCTGCTGGTTGATGAGCATCTCGCGGCGCATGCTCGCGTTGTCCAGCAGCGTGGCCACCTCCGCCGTCAGCGACGCGAAAAACGCCAAGTCCGCCTCGCCGAACGCGCGCTTGGCCTCGCTGGTGTCGACGAAGCAGATGGCTTGCACCTGGTTGCGGCTGATCAACGGAGCGCACATCGCCGAACGGATGTCGTGCAGCAAAATGCTTTCGGACCGCTTGAACCGGGTGTCGGTCATCGCGTCGCGGCTCAGCACGGCGACGCGATCCTTCAGGCAGCGGTCGATGATCGTGCGCGAGATGGCGATGTCCGGCTTGGCGTCGCCCGAGCGGAACTTGGTCTTGACCGGGATCAGATCGCCTTCGTCCTCGGCCTTCGTCAGGATGACGCCGCGGTCGCACGGCAGCGCGTCGAAAATCAGGTCCAGCGCCGTCTGATAGATTTCCTCCGGCTCCGACTTGTACCCCAGCTGCTTGTGGAACTCGTACAGAATGGACAGCAACTTGCGGGCGCGGTTGAGCGAACTGAGGTCGGTGATCTCGCTCTGGAAATCGCGCGCCGGGGTCGTGTCGGCGGCCAGCGTCTCCTTCTGCACCACGGTTTGCAGGCCGAGATCGTCGCCGGAGACCAGCCGCACCTGGCTTTCCGATCGCTCGTCGCGCAGCGGCAGGGGGGCGACGGTCTGGAGGCGGTAGTTGAAGACGAAGGCGATGTTGCCGAAGCTGACCTCGTCCTGATCCGTCAGGACCCCCTCGGTCACACGCGCGCGGTTGACGTAGGTGCCGTTGCTCGACCCCAGATCCACGGCGTAGATGTCTTTGCCGCGCAGTTCCAGCCGCGCATGGAAGCGCGAGACGGATTCCAGGGGCAGCGCGATGTCGTTTGACGGATGGCGCCCGACGCTGATGGCCGCCCGGTCGATGACGTACAGGGGCTTCAGCTGCGGCGACAATACGCGCGGCACGAGCGAGATCATGGCGCCGGGAACGAGATCCGCCATGGCCGAAATCCTGCTCGATGAAAGTGTTTGCGGGCGGCGCCCGGCGGCGATCCCGACTCCGCCATGCGCCGCGAGACTGATTTTCCTGCTTCACATTCAGCCCCTAAACCTATATGAACCCCTGCGAACTGTCAATGCATTCCCCCGGAACGGCTCTTGTGGCGTAGGCGTTCCCGCCCGCGCAGATCGAAACGCGCGCATGGGGCTGCGCAGGCGGGAACGCCGACGCCACAACAACCGCTTGCCCCGCGGGGACACATCGCGATTCTGGCGGATTGGCTCATGAGCGAAGACGACCGATTGAACCTCACGCCGGAATGGCGGCGCCACCCGAAGTCGTGGGGCCACTCGTTCCACCCCATGTGCTCGTACATGGCGATGTTCCCGGCGCGCATCCCCCACTACTTCATTCAGAAATTCACCCGCCGCGGCGACGTGGCGCTCGACCCCTTCTGCGGACGCGGCACCACGCCCTTGCAGGCCTGCGCCGAGGGGAGGGTCGGCATCGGGGTCGACCTCAATCCGCTGGCCTGGCTCCTGACCGCGGCCAAGGTCGACGCGCCCGACAAGGACGATCTCCTCTTCCGCGTCGAGGACCTCCAGACCGACATGTTCTACGGCGACATCGAGAACGAGCCGCCGGAGATCCGCATGCTGTTCCATGACTATACGCTCAGCCAGCTCTCATACCTCAAGGGCGCGCTCGACCGCAACGATCCGCGCGATCGCTTCCTCCTGGCCACGCTGACGGGAATCCTCCACGGCGCCACGGCCAAAGATGGCCGGAGCTCGCACTTCCTCTCCATCTCCATGCCCAACACCTTCTCCATGTCGCCGAACTACATCCGCACGTACGTCGAAGAGCACGAACTGCGCAAGGTCAAGACCGACGTCTTCGACACCCTGCGCTGGAAAATCGAGCGCCTGTATCGGCACGGGCGGCCCGAGATCCGCGGCTATGCGCATCTGGCCGGCGCGCAACACCTGGGTGACATTCCCAACCGCCACCTCAAGCGCAAGGAGGTGAAACTCGTCGTCTCCTCGCCGCCGTACCTGAAGGTGGTGCGCTATGGACTCTACAACTGGATTCGCCTGTGGCTGCTGGGCGAAGACCCCGAGCGACTCGACCAGACGCTGGACCAGCACCCGAAGCTGGACGACTACCTGCTGTTCATGCATCGCGTCTGCCAGCAGCTCTATCGGGTGATGCTGCCGGGCGGGGTCTGCGCGCTGGTCATTGGCGACGTGAAGACGCCGCGCGACACCATCGCGCTCAACCTGGCCGAAGCGGTCTGGAAGTTCCTCAAGCGCCGCAAGACGAGATTCGAACTCGCCGGCATCATCGAGGACGAGCTGGCCGAGAACACCAAGGTCACCAAAATCTGGGGCGCGGACAAGCGCGGCAGAGCCACCCTCGTCGACCGCGTCCTCGTCCTCGCCAAAGGCCCGGTCGAGGTCGTGCGGGAGCATGTGACGTGGTAGGTGAATGATTTTCATTGGAGCGCCAACAATGGCGACGTTCCTTTTCTGGAATCTACACGGCAGGCGCCTAGCTCGCAAGGTCTCCAATCTTGCCTCCCTCTGCCGAGCGGATGTCGTCATGCTTGCCGAATGCCAAATTGGGGCTGTCGAAATCCTAGACCACCTTAACAAGAGCGTGACAGAATTTCATTATGCGGCGAGCATTGGATGCGATAAAATAAAAGTATTCACACGCTTTCCAGATACATATGCAAGGCCTGTATTCGAGGAGGACCGGCTAACAATTCGCCACGTAAGACTCCCTGGACTCAAAGAGATTCTTCTTGCTGTGGTTCATTTTCCCAGCAAGCGGAACTGGAGCGATGCCAGCCAGAGTGCAGAATGCGTGCGCCTGGCAGATACCATCCGGAAGGCGGAGAAGGAGGTAGGACATCAGAGAACTGCTCTCGTGGGCGATTTGAACATGAACCCCTTTGAGGCTGGAATGCTGAGCGCGATTGGCTTGCATGGAGTGATGTGCAAGAGAATCGCGCAGAAGAGGTCACGCGAAGTGCAAGGGAGAGAGTACCCCTATTTTTACAATCCCATGTGGAGTTTGATGGGAGACGAGAGCCCTGGACCCCCAGGAACCTATTATTATGCAAGCAGCGAACAGAATGTAGTTTTCTGGAATACGTTCGATCAAGTATTGCTTCGCCCTGAGTTGATTGCGCGGTTTGATTTCAAATCTCTCAAGGTCCTGGTTGGCGATGGGACTGAAGACCTGCTGAAAACAGACGGAACGCCCGACACGAAGATCGGATCCGATCACTTGCCCCTTGTATTCACTCTATCTCTATAGAAAGCGAGGAATACAGTATCATGGAGGACCTCTGGCCAGACAAAATCGGGACTGAATTGCCAAAGCCACCCGTACAAATCGTGAAGGAGCAGGCGGCTCTTTTAGGCGAAAGGACTCGGAACGTCGTTTGTGCGGAAGTGCTGCCTGTTGAGACCGAGACGCCGTACGAGTTTTCCTATGGTTTCTTCATAGTAGGGCCTGCATTGGGGAACTACCGATACCGGCTTTTTTCGATACTACATGATATTGACTTGTACCCAGTGAGATTTGACGTAGACCGCGACATCCTTCGCGA
>JAPLSS010000143.1 GCA_026398515.1 Candidatus Sumerlaeota bacterium
CGATTCGTTTTCGCAGAACCGGAAGGAGAGGTTCTGGCCGCCCGTCCAGCCTTGCTTGAGGAAGGTCGGGCGCGCCTGGGGGAGCGTGATTGCCACGGTCAGATCGCCGAGTTCCGGGGCCGGCCCGATCTTCAGCGACGAGATCTTCTTCGATTCAAACGGCGTCTCCCAGCCTTCCATGCGCCCCGGGACCGTGGCCTCCGTCTTGCCGGCGACGAGAGGAGCGCCTTGCCAGTCCATAAACGCAAAGCGCACGGCCACGCCGGGCAACTTGACCTTCATGGGGGCCGAGGGCGTCAGGGTGTAGGACAACTTAAGCGCGTTGCCGTCCTGCGCGACCGAGGCGTCGAGCGCGACGCTCTTCTCGTCGTCCACTTTCACCACGCCGCCGTATTGGCCTTCGCCCTCGATGGAGTCGGCTTCGGCGAACGTCCAGTAGCCGCCCTCGTCCAGGTTGAAGCCCGGCTCGATTTCCACGGCGTTCGCGTCGATGTCCATGACTGTGATCGAGCCGGTCTTCGAGACCAGGACCCGCAGCGGCTCTGACGCGCCTGAAGACCACCCCAGGCCCAAGGCGAACGACACGCTGCATGTCAAGATGCGGACGATCCGATTCATTGCCTCTCCACCTCTCCCAAAGATTCGCTGGAGTTCGCAGCCCCCCGTCCGGCGGTTTTGGGATTTCACTGGACAGACGACCAGCTCAAAGACCGCCTGAAGGCGGGGCTGCGAACCCAGGCGTCTGAACCCCGCGGCAGCCCGGCCGGCGCGGCGCCACTCATCGGACCGCGGCGAGAATTTGTCAATGACAATATATCGCCTGTGAGTAATAACATTACATCAATGCGTTACAAACGCATGGCGCCGCGTCGGCGCAGATGCTCGAGGACGACCGTGTCCTTCTTGATCTTGCGAATCGCGCGGACGGCCGCTTCGACGTGCGCTTCGATCAGCCGCCGCCCCTTCTCCGCCGTTCCCAACTCCGGCTCGCCGACCGCCATCTCCGGCCAGCGCGCGATCCAGTCGACGGGCGTTTGGGCGGGCGCGACGTCGAGCGCCGGCGAGGGCTCGAAGACGCGGCCCCGGATTCGCTCCGCCTTCACCAGGCCCGGAGCGATGTGGAGCATGCAGCTGGTTTCCCCTTCGCCCGCATGTCCGAAGGTCTTGCTCTCCATAATCTCCCGCCGGACCCGAGTCTCCTCTTCCGAGCCGATGTTGATCGAATAGAGCGCGTAGGGTTTGCGGGCTTCCAGCGTGTGCGCCAGAATCGAACTGTTCAGGGGGATGTTCCCGCCGTGGCCGTGCAGGAGGACGATCTTCTCGAAGCCGTTGCGATAGACTTCGTCGCAGATGCAGGTCACGAACTCGATCAGCGCGTTCTGGCGAATGTGGATCGCGCCGGGATGAAACACGCACACGGCCACGTGCGTGTACGGCAACGCCGGCAGCACGACCACCGGCTCAACCGCCTCCACCAGGTCGGCCACGCGCTGAATCGCGAAAGTGTCGCAGCCCACCGGCAAATGCGGCCCGTGCCGCTCCAGGCTGCCGATCGGCAGCATCGCCACGCCCTCGGCTTCGCGGCGGGCTTCCTCAAAATCCTCGGCCGTCAGTTCCATCCATTTCATCGGTCTTCCTCCTCGGGCTCAGCCCATCGTATGCATCGCCCGGTCGCCATGGCGCGCGCGTTGCGGCGTCGGCGTTTTCCCCCGGCCCATGCATGCATAGGCTTCGCGGTGGCGTTGATGGTATTGCCCATTCGACTCGACGCCCAATTCGTTCTGGATCTGGGCGATGGTCAGCGTTGGGTCGAGCGGCTCGATCAGAATGCGGTTCGATTCGCCGTCGATGCGGACATCCACGCGGCCGGGATACGCATCGAGCGCTCGGCGTGGGATCGCATGGTTAAAGTCGCAGTGCGAGACCAGAAAGTCGGTGTTGATCGACCGGCCGACGAAGTCCACGTGCGGGTTGGTCTCGCACTGGATTCGCCCGAGGGGATCGATGATCCGAGACTTCCCCTGTCGGACCGACGAGACGACGTGGACGTGATGGTAGAACGCGTAGACCTGAAGGTGGAACCCGCCGTCGTACGCCGAAGACCAGAAGACCACCCGCGCGTCCCGGCGGGCGATTTCCTCCCAGGTCTCGGGAAAGCCCGCGTCGAAACAGATTTGCAGCGCGACGCGGCCGAAATCGAGATCGAAGACGGCCGGGCCGGCGCCGGCGCCGGGCGCGACGCCGCTTTCAAAAACGGTGTAATCGTGCGTGGACGTGACCGGATGGATCTTGTCGTACACGCCGCCGATCTGGCCGGCGCGATCGAGAATGACCGACGAGTTCCACACCCGCCCGTCCCGCCGCGTCTTCAGAGGGCAGATGACGTAGCAGCGATTCGCGCGCGCCCGCCGCGCCGCCGCGTCGGTGGTCGGCCCGGGCAGCGGCTCGGCGCGCTCCTCCAGCGGAATGTCGCGGATCGAAGCCGTCGGGAAGGCTTCGGGCAGGACAACCAGGTCGGGCTTGTGGAGCATGGCCCGATCCAGGATCGCCATCATGTGTTCGCGATTCCTCTCGACCGTCGGGAAGAACCGCCCGTTCTGGCAAGTCGTGACAATGCGAGCGAGGGTGGACATGCGTGCGGCCTTTCTTTGTTGCTCCCGTTGGATGCAACTTGAAATCAGATCGTTCCGTATCTCCTCAGCCCCTCTTCCGCCTCTTCCATACTGCTCGCCGTCCCGATGAAGAGGATGCCTTTGGGGCTGCCCAGTTGTTCGGCGATGGCGTCCAGCTTCTCCAGACTATAGCCGATCTGGATCAACTTCCCCGAGTCGCGAATCTTGCGGTAGAGATCCGGCCAGCGCGTAATATCGGGAGCGCCCGCCCCAGGGACCCACTGGATGCCCTTCAGTTCCGGAATCGACAACAGAGAATCGAGATGCGCGATTTGGCCGGGGCCGTCCATGTGATAGAAGGGATT
>JAPLSS010000241.1 GCA_026398515.1 Candidatus Sumerlaeota bacterium
GGCGGTCCTGCATGTGCGCTTTACGAATGGCGCGATCGGCGTGATGGATTGCTCGACCGGGGTCGCCAGCCCTGGGCCGCGGCTGGAGATCTACGGGACCGAGGGCTGGATCGCCGGGGCGTTGTTCGGCGAATTGATTCACTGCAACGCGAAGGGCAAGCAGCGTGCGCTGAAGGCCGGCGCCGCCAATCCGTACGTGGCGCAGGTCGAAAGCTTCCAGCGGGCGATGGCGGGCGCCGCGTTGCGCGTAAAGGCGGAGGACGGGCTGGCGACGATCTGCATCGTCGAGGCCGCGCGCAAGAGCGCCGCCGGCGGGCGGGTTGTCGGCTTGCGGTGAGGCCTTCCGGCGGGGGACGCGGAGGCGAGATGAAGAAGAGCCAGTGGCGGCGGATGCAGCGGCACCTGCATTCGTTCCTCCACTACATGACGGCATCGAAGCTCGCGGGGCTGCTTCGGACGGAGTGGGAATATCGCACGGGTCGCACTGTGCTTTCGGGAAAGCCGTATGTCTACGTGATCGATCCGACGAATTTCTGCAATCTGCGATGCCGATTCTGCCCCACGTGGAAAGGGACGCTGCCGCTGCCGAAGGGGCAGATCGCGTTGGCGGATTACGAGGCTCTTCTGCGGCAGATCAAGCCGTATGCGTTCAAGGTCGTCCTCTACAATTGGGGCGAGCCGTTCTTGCATAAGAGCATCGCGGACATCATCCGCGCGGCGCACGAGGCGCGCGTCGGCACGACCATCAGTTCGAACATGAATTGCCTGCCGCGCGGACTGGACGAGGAGATCGTCAAGGCGGGACTGGACCATCTGATTCTATCCATCAACGGCTTGTCGGAAGAAACGTATCAGCAATACCACGAAGGGGGCCGATTCGAGGCGGCGATCGAGAACGTGCGCAGGATTGTGGAAGCCAAGCGCCGACGGCGTTCGAGGACGCCGCACCTGGAGTTCCAATTCCTGGTATTCCGGCACAATGAACACGAGGCCGCGCAGGTGGGCGAGTTTTCCCGCGCTCTCGGATGCGATTCGTTCCGCCTCGCCGCGCCGTACGTGAATGAGACGATGAAGGACGAGTTTCTGGCGCGCAATCCGGCCTATGTTCTCGACCGCTACAAGGAGCCGGCGGCGCCTTCGGCACGGTCAAGGGAACATGCGCGGAAGTGTTTCTGGCTCTGGCGGGCGATGGTGATCAACTGGAACGGCGACGTCGATCCGTGTTGCGGAAAGAACGCGTTGGGCCCTTTCGCCAACGTGCTGCGCGATGGATTGGAGCGCGCCTGGAACAGCGAGCATTATATCGCCGCGCGCAGGCTGCTGACCGGACAGCGAAAGGAAGAGGATGCGGAGACGGTGTGCAATGCTTGCGTCGGATATGATTACTGAGGAATGCGGAGTGCGGACCAAGAGGCTTAACGGTTGCGCTCCAAGCCTCGGCGTGATCGGTATTCCCACATGAACTGGCGACGAATTGCGCGGCGGACGACGTTGGTGGCGCTCGATGCCCTGCTGGTGGCGTTCGCGTTTCTGATGGCCTATGAGTTTCGGCTGGACTTCGGCCAGCATCCCGACGCGCGCTACCTCCTGCCGCAGTGTTTCCACCTGATCGCCTGGGTCGTCGCCGTCCACCTGTTGTTCTTCTACGTGTTCGACCTCTATCGCGGCGTGACGCGCTACGCGGGGCTGCGCGAGTTGATCGCTATCGCCGCGGCCGCGACCGTCTCCGCCGCCGCGCTGTGCGTGTACAATCTGATCCGGGAACACGGCCTTCATCAGACCCCCCGCATCCCGTGGTCGATTCCGCCGCTCACCTGGCTCCTGGTCATCACGTCGGCGGGCGGCATCCGCTATGCGCGGCGGATGGTGGCCGAAGGCCGGTTGTTGCGCCGCTCTCCGGCGGAGGGCCGCCGCGCGCTCATCGTCGGCGCCACCGAACGCGGCGAACTGGTCGCCCGCGAGCTGATGCGCCGCGGCGGCGGATGGAGGCGTCCCGTCGGGTTCATCGACGACAACCCCGAACTGCGCGGGCGGTCGATCCACGGGCTGCCGATCTTCGGCGGCCTGGACGCCATCGACCGCGCGCTGGAGGAGACCGGCGCGGAGGAGGTCATCGTCGCGCTCGACTCGCCCTCGCCGCGCCAGATGAAGGAGATCGCCGACCGCTGCGGCCCCCAGTGGCGAGCCCCGTCGAGCCATCGCCCCGTCTCCATTCAACGCCTGCCGAGCGCCGCCGAGGTGCTCGATGGGCGGGTGGCGGTCATGCGCATGCGCCCGGTCAGGATCGAGGACCTGCTGGGACGAGAACCGGTGCGGTTATCATTAGATGAAGAGGAGAATTACCTGCGCGGCGAACAGGTGTTGGTGACGGGCGCCGGCGGCTCCATCGGCGGCGAGCTGTGCCGCCAGATCCTGCCCTGCCGCCCGCAGCGCCTCTTCCTGCTGGGGCGCGGCGAGAACAGCCTCTACGAGATCGCGGCGGAACTGGGCTACCGCTTTCCCGACGAGCGCATGGAGCTGATCCTCGCCGACATTCAGGACGACCGCAAGATGGCGCAGGTCTTCGAGCGCTGGCGCCCGACGGTGGTCTTCCACGCGGCGGCGCACAAGCACGTCCCGTTCGGCGAAATCGCCCCGGTTGAGATGGCGCGCAACAACGTATTCGGCACTCTCAACGTGGCGCGCCGGGCGATGGCCGTGGGCGTCAAACGCTTCATCCTGATTTCCACCGACAAGGCCGTGCGGCCCACCAACGTGCTGGGGGCCTCGAAACGCGTGGCCGAGCTGGTCGCCGCCGCGTTGAACGAGGACGGGCCGACGCAGTTCCTGTCCGTGCGCTTCGGCAACGTGCTGGGGTCGCGCGGGTCGGTTGTGCCGCTGTTTCTGAAACAGATTGAGGCGGGCGGCCCGGTCACCGTGACCGACCCGGAGATGACGCGCTACTTCATGACCATCCCCGAAGCGGCCAGCCTGGTGCTGCACGCCGGGGCGATTGGGCGCGGGGGGCAACTGCTCGTGCTCGACATGGGCGACCCGGTGCGCATCGCCGACCTGGCGCGGACGATGATCACGCTGGCGGGCTACGAGCCGGAAACGGATATTGAGATTCGCTATGTCGGCGCGCGGCCCGGCGAGAAGATCCACGAGGAATTGCTCACCGCCCAGGAAGGGTTGGAAAAAACCCGCCATGGCAAGATTCTCGTCACCCAGTCGGAGCGCCCCGACCGCGCCTGGCTGGAGCGGGAGTTGGCGACGCTGCGCGAACAGGTGGAGGCGGGCGACGGCGAGGGCGTGCGCGCCACGCTGGCGCGGCTCGTGCCGGACTTCCGTCCGCGGTCTACATAAGAAAGAACTGAGTTCGTAGGGCGACCTTTAGGCCGTATGGAATTCGAGCATCTCGTACGACCCAAAGGTCGCCCTACGAACTCAAGCCCCTGGCCTTTCTTGGAATGCATTGGCGGCTGAGGAGAGTGCTGTCGTGCGCGACGAATTGGCGCTGATCGACGTGGTCGAGCGGATCAAGGCGTGGCTGCTCTCGGAGCGGCCGCCGCTGGACGAGGCGTGCGCGCGACGGTCCGAGAGCTTCCAGGCCGAGCATCCCATTCGATTTTACAAGGAACGCTTCCTGGCCGCGCTGACCGGGGCCGACCCGACCGCGCCGGGGCAGTTGCGCGAACTGTCGCGCGCCGTGCGCCTCGCCGAAGAGGAGCCGGAGGAGTTCCGCCGCGAGCTGATCGGCGAGGAGACGCCTCCCTTCTACGCGCGCCTTGGCCAGGGAAAACGGAAATCGCTCCTGCGCTCGCTCGGGGCGTTCGCGGCGTTCGGCGACGATCCGCGCGAGGCCGGGCGGGCGCTCGGCGAACGGTTGCGCGCGTGCGGGCGGCTGGACGAAGCGCGCGTCCTCGTCCACGAGGCGTTTCCGGCTCTCAAGGGCCTCGACCTCTATCGCGTTCTCAAAGCGTGGGACTATCCGCTTCTCCTGCCCGACGCGCGCCGGCACGTCCTGTTCTTCCGCCTGGGCGCGGTGGCGGAACAGAAATACTCGGAGCGCGAAGCGCGCCCGCTGACCGAGCTCGGCGAATCCATTCACCGGCTGACGGGCGAGCCGCTGCAGGCGCTGGACCTGCTGTTCGGGGCGTTCACCGGCGCCGAGCCGGGCCAGCCGCGCTCGCTGGCGCGCTGTTTGCCGAAGCCGCTGTGCGACCGGTGCCCGGTGTCGTCGCAGTGCGAGTACTTCAAATACCGCCGCGATCCTGCCGCCGCGCCGAAGCGTGCGACGATCAAGGACTGGGACCCGCGCCAGCGTCCGCGCGAGCGCCTGATGCGGCATGGGGCGGCGCAACTGAACGACGCGGAATTGCTGGCGATCCTGCTGCGCACCGGCACGTCGAAGGCCACGGCGCTGGAGTTGGCTCATCAGCTGCTGCGCCGCTTCGAAGGCGTGACGGGGATCGACGAGGCGGCGCTGGCGGAACTGTGCGACGAGCGCGGCATGGGCGAAGTCAAGGCCGCCACGCTCAAGGCCGCGCTGGAATTGGGCAAGCGCCTGTTGCACGACACCGGCCCGGCGCAGGAGTTCATCCATTCCTCCTACGACGTCTTCTACCACTTTGAGAACCGCTTTCTGAATCTGAAGATGGAGCAGTTCTACCTCCTGTGCCTGAACACCAAGCACGCGGTCATCCATGAAGCGTTGGTCTCGCAGGGCAGCCTGGCCTCCAACCTGGTGCATCCGCGCGAGGCGTTCAAAGAGGCGATCCGCCACTCGGCCGCGGCGGTGATCTTCGTTCACAACCACCCCAGCGGCGATCCGACGCCCTCGGACCGCGACCGCGAGCTGACGCACCGCCTGCGCGAATCGAGCCAGATCCTCGGCATCCCGCTCCTCGACCACGTCGTCATGGGCCGGAATAAATACTATAGTTTTCAGGATGACAAGATGTTTGATTTTTCGGATGCGGGGAACGATGACGCAGAACAGATCGAGGGGGCAGACAAGGATACGGGGGATTAGCGCGCAGACTCGACGCGCCAGACGCCTCGAAGGAACTCTCGGCGCAAGTCACGCGCTCAGGTTGCGGTGGGAACCATCTCCCTTCCTGAGCATCTCGTAACAGCCGAGCGCGCTGAGCCGGCGCGCCACGTCGCGGTATGTCATGGGGCCGTCACCATGGTCTCGAACCACACCGGACCCGCGGCATCCGGAACCACCGTGTTCGGAGGCAGGCGCCGCCCCAGCTCCTCATAGCCCTCAATCACGGCGGCCAAGGCGTCTTTCACATTGGCCAGCGCCTCTTCGGCGGTATCGCCTTCGGTCACGAGCTCCGGGAGCAGCGGCGAGGCGACCACGTAGCCGCCTTCCGGTTGAGGCGTGAGAACCAGCGGGATTTTGTATTGCATTGTTGGAAAGCCCCCTTCTGCCAAATGGACAGCAACAGGCCCTCCGCCCGGGGCCGCGAGACAGCCTGGGGAGAGGAGGCCGGCCCGAAAAAGCCGTCCGATTGCGAGCTAACGGCCAGGCGCGGCGCCTTGTCAAGGGCGATCGCGTCGGGGGGGGATCCTTGAAGAGTGGACAGCGCGCATCAGTTGGCGGACGCGGACGGAAGGGTAGCGCGGGCCGGCGTCGGCTCCGGGGCGCGCGCTGGTTCGCTTCGCGCGCCGTAGCGGGATCGCAGCGTCTTGTGGAATTGGACGAACTCGCGCGGATCGCCATGGAGTTCCTTGGAGATTTCTCTCCTCACGTCCCGAATCCACTGTATGGCTTCGTCGCGTCTCATCGCGTTTCCTCCAGGAGTTGGTACGGCGTAACGAGCTCGGGCACAAACAGGCCGAGCGAGTTATTCACAATGCGAATGTGGCCGAACTTATTGGGATTGGCGAGGTTCTGGCAGTTCCACGTGAGTAAAAAGTCGCCCTTGTGAAAAGATGCCAGAGCCAGGTGGAAGGCGTCGCCCAAGGGATCGGCCGGCATGACGTGGCGGCCGGTGTAGGCCTGGACGATGTCCGCAATCTCGTCGACCACTTCGACCACCGGCACGCCGGAAAGGAGGTCAAGCGCCTGGAATTTGCCCGGGAAGTCGCCACGCTCCAATTCGTAGAACACCGCGTCGCTGGTCAGTAGCTCGTATTCGTATCTCGTCTCCCACCAGGCGCGAGTCCAATCTCGGCGCGCGATCATCTCAGCCGACTCCCGCACCTCGTAGTAGAAGCTGGGTATGGATGTTCCAATGTACAGCCGTTTGCGCATCGGGAGGACTCCTCTCTAACCGCGACTTTACCACACCGCAGCCTTACAAGTCATGGGGATTCCCACGAGAGAGCGAAGGCAATCGCCGGGGGACGGAGAAGTCAATTCCCTACGGGAAACTTGCAGGGTCTTGTGGGAACAAAATCGTATGGGGCGGGCCGTCGACTCGTCGAAACGAGTGGCTCAAGTTTCGTCCTGCTCCGGCGGAAGGAAGCCGATCGGGCGGCGCTTCGGAACGGGGGGCGGGGCCATGAGACGCTTGATTGCGTCGAACAGCGCCACGATGTGTTGGTCGTGCGTGGAGACGCGCCGCTCCAATTGCGCCACTTTGCCGGCCAGTTCCTTGTGCGCGGCCAACATGGAGCGCAATTGGACAAAGGCGCGGACGACCAGGACGCTCATTACGACGGCGCGGTCGGTGTTCAGGATCGTGGCCGCCATAATCGCCCCATGTTCGGTGAACGCCGTCGGCAGCGTCTTGGAGAACCGCAACCGGGCAAGGTGATCACAATTTGTGATCACCTGCGCCTTCTCCTCGGGGATCAGGGGGAAAGCAAAATCGACAGGGAATCGCTTCCGATTGCGCCGGACGGCCTGGTTCAGGGCGCGGGTTTCGCGCCATACAGGGCGGCCAGGTCGGCATCCAGAATCACGCGCTGGCCTCGGATGGCGAGGATGGCGCGCGCCACGGTGTCTTCGGCGGGGCGAATGGCAGGCGGACGAGTCATGCCTTCGCATCCAAAGCGCCGCGCGCGAAAAAGGCAAGTCAAAATCAGCCGAAACCGGCGGCGGAATGCGACAAAAGAGACTGCGCCGGGGGACGGAGAAGTCAATTCCCCACGGGGAACTTGCGGGGTCTTGCGGGAACAAAATGGTATGGGGCGAGGAGTTGACTAGGGGGTCCCTTTAACTCAGTTTACTCCGCGTCCCCCTGCGGGAAGAAGTCCTCCGTCTCCACCTTTGGCCGGGACGCTTTTGGCGCTTTCTTGAACGTCGCGCCGACTTGCCTAACCGGCGGCATGTCTATCTGTTTCCCGGCCAGAAGATCGGCCACCGTCAGAAGCTGGATCTTCGCGTATCTCCGATTCCAGAACCGCGACTCATGGAATCCAGCGGTGACGGCTTCCGACTGCATAGGGGCGGTGGGATCTTCCATAGAAATCAGAACGCCGATCGCCGCCTTCTCCCGCTCGACCACGCCGCGCAAGTCGCGCACGTGGTTGGCCGTGACGTGCCCCGCCTTCACCGACAGGATGACCGATTCAAACTTCCCGGCCTCGTCGCCCTGGTAGACGATCTTTCCGTCAATGCCCTTGTCCGCGCC
>JAPLSS010000721.1 GCA_026398515.1 Candidatus Sumerlaeota bacterium
CTTGCGTCGCGGGCGCCGGGAGGTGGCTGGCGCGGCGCCGGTCGAGGATCATCGCGCGGAACCGCGGGTCCACCGGATAGCCGAGCCGCGCCGCCTGCGTCATGTAAAACGCCGCCAGGTCGTAATTCGGCGGATCGCGCAGGGTGTAGGCCTGGGCGAGGTTGATGCTGGCCGTCGGGTTGCGCGGCAGCAGGTACAGCGACGTCCGATATTCCTCAATCGCCTCGTCCAGCTCGCCCTCCATGAGATATACGTTGCCCAGCGCGTTGCGCACGTCGGGATGATGCGGCGCGAGCGAGCGGGCCTTGCGCAGATACTGCTCGGCCGCGCCAAGCAGCGCGTATCGCCGCTTGAGCGCGTCCGGCGCGGTCAGCGGCTGCGCCTGAGCGCGCAGCGCGTCGCCCAGCCGCAGCCACGCGCGGTAGGAATTCGGCTCGCGCTGCACGGTTTCCGACCACAGCCGCTCGTCGCTGCTCCAGACGAGATTCCGCTGGGTGGTGGCGTAGAGAAGAGCCGCCAGTCCCGCCGCCGCCGCGACAATCACCGCGCGCCGAACGAACCGCGTCGATCTCTGGCTCCACCCCGCCGAACGGCGCCACAGAGCTTCGGCCGCCGCGGCGGCGCTCATCGCGAAGCCGGCCAACGGCAGGTAGAGGTAACGATCGGCGAGAGGGTTGATGAGCGGAACGAGGTTCGACACCGGGGCCAGCGTCACGACGATCCACGCGAGCCCGAAGCCGATCCGCGGCGCGCGTTCGAACAGATAGACGACGGCGCACAGGGCCACAATGAACAGCGCCATTTGAGCCTGCATCGCCACGCTGAGGATGTCGCTCGCGCCCGGGAAGATGTAATCCGCCTGCAAGCCCGCCGGCCAGAGCAGCAGTTTGAGGTGGTGGGCGTAGACGGCCGGGAGATTGAACGCCGCGGCGAGGCGGCTGCCGCCCAGATACGCGTGCGGCTGTTTGCCGGGATTGCCCATCCACGCGCCCCAGACCCACAGGAACAGCAACGCGGCCGGCATGAGGGCGTTCAACGCGAGCAGGCCGGGAAGCAGCGGCGTTCGTTTCTCCGCGCCCTTGGCGAGCAGGCCCGCGCGCATCCCCAGCGCCGCCAACGCCACGAAGACCAGCCCGCTTTCCTTCGACAAACATCCCAGGAAATACAGGACCGACGCGGCGGCGAGCGGGACCAGCGAAACCCGCGTCCCCGGCCTTAACGCGCGGCGCAACGCCAGCCACGCCGTCAACAGGAACGCGGCGACCAGCACGTCCTCGCGAAACGACACGCCGTCGACGGCTTCGGTTCCCGCCGTGTGAACCGCGAAGAGGGACGCCGCCAGCGCGCCCCAAACCGGTTGCGAAAACCACGGCGCGACGACCAGGAACAGCAGCCAGGCGTTCAGCGCGTGCAGCGCCACGTTCGTCAAATGATAGCCGCCGGCCCAGAGGCCGAAGGCCTTGTGCTCCAACCCATAGGAGAGAGTGACCAGGGGGCGGAACGTCTCTTCGCCGCTCATCCAGAAATAATCGGGGCTGAAGAAGCGGCGCCAGTAATCGTCGGCGCGAAGCAGCGGGTTGCGCTCAACCGTGTAGATGTCGTCGTAGGAAAAGCCGTGGAACACCGTGTTCCCATACGCCAACACGGCCAGGCAGACGGGAAGCGCGGCCATCAGCCCGCGGCTCCCCAGAAGCAGGGAAGCGAGACGAAACGGCGTGGCCGCCGAAGACGCCGCCGCTTCGCGCAAGGAGGAATCCGACGCCGGTGAGCCGGTCATGGCGAACCCGAAGGGAAGTTGCGCTTCGTGGCGCGGACAGTCTTGCCCGCGCATTGGTCCGGCAATGCCTATCACGCGCGGACAAGACTGTCCACGCTGCTACTGCCCGCCGTCGCCCGACTCCTTGGGACGGTGGGATCGGCGCCAACGCCGGCCGTGGCGTTTCTTGCGCCGGGCCTCCGAGTCTCCCGAACCGCGCTCCGGCTGGGGCGCGGCGCTCTCCTGCCGCGGCGGCTGTGGCGCCGCGGCCGCCGGGGTCGGGGCCGTCGCCTGCGTCTTGTGATCGCGATCCTTTCGCCGCCGCCCGCGCCTTCGGCCTCGCTTCGCGTCGACCTCGGGCGCCTCGGCTGCCGGTTGAGCCTCTTCGGCCCGAGCCGTTTCCGGCGTCGTCGACAGTCGCGCCCCGGCATCCTGCTTGAGCGCCGAGGGCGGCGCCTTGCCCAGCACTTCCGCGATGTCCGCGAAGGGGACCGAATGAAGCCCGCCCTGCTCGTCCTTCACCGTGGCGGTCGCGCGAAGCAAGTTGCGGTCGACGACGACCACCGGATCGCGCATCTGGCGGCAGCGGCAAATGGCTCCGATGCCGGGGGCGCTCTTCGCGCACTCCTTGTATTGCCCGTGCTCGTAAGTGAGGCAGCAGCGCAGCCGCCCGCACATGCCCGACAGTTTGGCCGGCGACAGGAGAAGGTCCTGGTCCTTCGCCTGGCGGATCGAGACCGGTTGGAACTCCCGAATCCACGACGCGCAACACAATTCCTTGCCGCAGATGCCGAAGCCGTGGATGACCCGGGCCTCGTCGCGCACGCCGATCTGCCACAATTCGATGCGGGCGTGCAGCGCCGCGGCCAGCTCGCGCACCAACTGGCGGAAATCGACGCGCTGGTCGGCGGTGAAGTGGAAGATGACGCGCCGCCCGCGATCGTCGAAGCGCACGGTCGAGATCTTCATGTCGAGATTGAGTTCGCGCGCCTTCTCCTTGCACAATTCAATGGCCTTGCCTCCCGCTCCTGAAGGCGGCCCCATTGCTCGATTTCCGCGTCGTCGGCCTTGCGCAGGACGCGGGGCATCTTGCGCTCCCGCATCTGGCGCAATCGATTCACGCCTTGCGCATTGTCGGCGGGGAGAAGCCTGCGCGTCAACTGTCAACATGGTTTCGCGATGGGGACGATGGGGGCGGGCCGCAGGGCGCATTCACGGGTTCCACGCCGCCGAGGCAGTCCCAGTTTTCCTTGCCTTTCCCGACGATCGCACGGAATCCGCCGGATTTCCTTGAGGACTGGCGCGCCGAATCGGATAACACCGCCGGGACGAGACGAGCGCCGGCGACCTGTAGTGAGCCTGCCGAACTAGTCGAGTCGCGCCTTTCCCCCGCGCGGACTCGCCCCTGCAGAACACGCCCTACGGCGCACACGAAGCACATCGGTGATTCGACCATGACCATCGAACAACAACGCGCGCTCGTTCGCGAGCTGGCCCGGCGATACATGGACATCGCCACGTCCGACGCGATGCAAACCAAGGAACGACGCTGGCGCGACACGACCTCGGGCCGAACTCCCGACCGTGCGCCGGTCTGGCTGAATCTGAACGCCTGCCGGCGCGAAGTGCAGTCGTTGGAGGACCTGCGTTGCGAGGACCGACACCTGCGCGAGGCCGAAGACCGCCTGCGCTGGTCGCTGTTCTGCCACAGCCTGGGCGACGACGGCGTGCTTCTGCCTGAATGGCCCGTGTCGGCGGCGGTCCATTTCGAGGGCGAACACCTCTACGGCGTTCCCATTCAGAAAATCCAGCCGGCGGATAGCGGCGGCGCCTGGAAGTACGATCCGGTGATCCGGGAGGAGAAGGACCTGGACAAACTGCGCATTCCCCGCTGGGTTCACAACGAAGCCGAAACGGCCCGCCGCCGCCAACGCGCCGAGGACCTGCTGGGCGACATCATCCCCGTCCGGGTGGTCTGCGGCATGCAGGCATCCCCGACGCTCGACAATACCGCCTCGCTGTTGATCGGCATGCAGGAACTGATGCTGAACCTGGCGGACAACCCGGCGATGGTGCATCGGCTTATGGCGTTCTTGCGCGATTTCGCGCTCAGCGCCATGGAGCAGGTCGAAGCGATGGGCCTTCTCACCGAGAACAACAACGGCCACAAGCATCTCAGCGACAGCATCCGCCGGACCCCCGCGGGGCAGCCCCTGAAGACCTCGGATCTATGGATCTGGACGAACAGCCAGAACTTCCAACTGGTCGGGCCGGCGCAGTTCCGCGAGTTCCTCCTCGAATACCAGCGCCCGATTCTCGAGCGCTGCGGGGCGACGTCCTACGGGTGCTGCGAGGATTTGACGTTGAAAATCGATCACATTGCGACGATCAAGAACCTGCGCATCTACGTCAACAGCAACTTGACGAAACTCTAAGTCACCGCCCCCAAGTGCGCCGAGCGCGGGCTGTGCATGGAATGGCGCCAGTTGGCCACCGACATGATGATGAAGCCCGACTTCGGCCGGATCGAGAAGCACCTGCGCCGCGGGCTGGCGATCACCAAGGGGATCAACCGCTTCATCGTTCTGCAGGAAGTCCAGACGGTGGAGAACGATCTGCCGAAGTTCAAGGAATGGGTGCGGCGGGCGGTTCGGCTGAGCGAGGAAGACGCGGCGTAGCCCAACCTGGAACATCCTCAATGACCG
>JAPLSS010000004.1 GCA_026398515.1 Candidatus Sumerlaeota bacterium
CGCGCGACGGGCGACGAGCGACGGGGGCTTCGGCTGTCCAGCGGCGGCCGCGGCCGCCGCGCGCGCCGACGCGGATGTCGTCGGGGGTTTCTTGGTTTCGCTGAATGACTCGCGCGCTTTGGCGACCTGCTCGTCATTCAGGTTGGCCAGCGTGCTTTTGACCTCAACGCCAATCTCGTGCAGCTTCACAACGAGCTGCTTGGAGGTCATCCGCAGTTCTTTGGCCAATTCGTGGACGCGCATTGAGAATCCTTGCCCCCAGGTCGCGGTGAACCATCGCTTCTCTGGATCCGCCTACAAAATGTCAACTTCCCGGCCCCCCGGCTCCTGGGACCGACCCACAGCGCCTCCGCCGCGCGACGCTAAGCTTTTATGCAAACAAAAAGGCGAAAGCGCGTCAAGCCAAGAACCGCGAGTGGCGCGGGCTTTCCCGCCTGTGATTCCCGAGGCAACGCGAGAGGCCCGGCATCACAGGCGGGAAAGCCTGCGCCACACGGGCCGCGCTATCGTTGCCCGACAAGCGCCTTGGGGGGATGCGCCCTATTCCGCCGCCGGCCCGTCTTTCGTCTTGCTTGCTTCCGGCTCGTCTTCTTCGGCTTTGCCTTCTTCCTCCGGCTTGGACTCGTCCTCAGCCGTGTCTTCTTGCGGCTTGGACTCGTCCTCGGCCGTGTCTTCTTGCGGCTTGGCCTCGTCCTCGGGCTTGCCCGCTTCGCCGGCCTCCTCGGCCTCCGCCTCCCCCTCTTCCTCTTCTCCCTCGCGCGTGACCAGGCCCAGGCGGCCTTCGGCCTGCAGTTCGCGCAACGCTTCCAAGTACTCCCCGGCCCCGCGCACCAGACGTTCCGCCAGCGTCAGATCGTCGTTGGTGAACGCCACCAGCGCTCCCGGCTCGGCCTTGGCGATCTTCTCCACCGAGTTGTACTGCGACTTCAACAACGCGTCGCGCCCCAGCGAGGTCATGCCGCTGATCTGATTGAGGAAGTCCTCGAGGTAGCGCAACTGGGCCTCTTCGTATTCCAGGCCCTCCTCTTCCTCCGAGCGAATGTCGAGACTCCAGCCCGTCAACCGCGCGGCCAGTTTAATGTTCTGCCCCTTGCGTCCGATGGCGATGGCCAGATTGCCCGAGGCCACCACGACTTCGGCCCGCTTCTCTTCTTCGTGCAGGATAATCTCCTGGATCTTCGCCGGGTTGAGCGCCGAGCCGATGAACGACTGCGCGTTGGCGCTGAACGGCACGATGTCGATGCGCTCGTTCTCCAGCTCCCGCACGACCATCTGCACCCGCGAGCCTTTCATGCCCACGCACGCGCCGACCGGATCGACGTCGGAACTGGACGAGGTCACGGCGATCTTGGTGCGCACCCCCGCCTCGCGCGCCACGCCGATGATCTTCACGATCCCCTCGCTGATCTCCGGCACTTCCTGTTCGAAGAGGCGGATGACCAGGTCGGGGCTCTTGCGCGACAGCGTGATGAGCGGCCCCTTCGGCGTTTCGCGCACGTCGGTGATGAGCACCTTGAGCCGGTCGCCGAACTTGTAGCGCGCGCCCATCGGCTGTTCGCGCAACGGCATGACGCCCTCGGCGCGCCCCAGGTTCATGATCACGTCGCGCCGTTCAAAGCGCTGAACCACGCTGGTGACCAGTTGGCCGACCCGGGTGATGTATTCGTCGAAGATCCGCTTGCGCTCGGCGTCGCGCAGGCGCTGGGCGACGATCTGCTTGGCCGACTGCGCGGCGATGCGCCCGAAGTCCGCGGGTTCGATCTCCACTTCGACGTCGATGCCGGGAACCAGTTTCTTGGCCTCTTCCGGCAGATGGAGCATTTCCTTGCGATGCAGCTTGCGCGCTTCCTTCAAGCCCAGCTGCCAGCGCGGGTTGTCGACCTCGCCGTCGGGGACCACGGTCTTCGTGACGTAGACCGTCAGCGACCCGTTGTCCATGTCCAGTTCCGGGCGCGCGTCGCGAAACTGCGACAGGTTCTTCTTGGACACCGAGAGGATGGCCTGTTCGATGGCCTCCTTGATGATGTCCAGGTCCAGATCCTTTTCCTTCGACAGGGCGCTGATAAAGGACTTCAACGTCGGGTCCATCGCCGTTCGTGCCTCCCGCCTCGGACAAAAAAAAGTGGGCAACGCCCACTTCGCCCACTTCTACGGAACAAACCACCAGCATGCCACAAGTCGAGCTAGGCGCATGGTATGCCCCCCGCCGCGTGGGAATCAACAGAAAAAACGGCCTTTTCCTCCTTCCTCTGCCCTTGACCCGGCGAAAACTGCTTGACTTGCCCGCGCGCCCGCCCGTAGCATCCCCCTCTTGCCTGAGAAGGTGAAGTGCGTTTTGCGCGACAAAACGTTGCGAATGGGCGCGTTAGCGCGTCCGACCAAACCGAGAAAGAGGACAAACCGGCGCGATGCCGACGACCAATCAGCTCATCCGCAAGGGGCGTTCGCCCGTCCGCAAGAAGAACAACGTGCCGGCCCTGGCCTCCTGCCCGCAGAAGCGCGGCGTGTGCACCCGCGTCTACACCACCACGCCGAAAAAGCCGAACTCGGCGCTGCGCAAGGTGGCGCGCGTGCGCCTGACCAACGGCCAGGAAGTCACCGCCTACATCCCGGGCGAAGGCCACAACCTGCAGGAGCACTCGATCGTGCTGATTCGCGGGGGCCGCGTCAAGGACCTCCCCGGCGTGCGCTATCACATCGTCCGCGGCGTGCTGGACACGCAAGGCGTCGGCGCGCGCAAGCGCGGCCGTTCGAAATACGGGGCGAAGAAGCCCAAATGAGGTTGGGGAAATCCACTGGTTGAGGGGCGTCAATGGGACGCAAGAACAAGTCAATCGACCGCTTTCTGGCGCCGGACCCGCGGTTCAGCGACGCGCTGGTGACCAAGTTCATCAACAACATCATGCGCCGGGGCAAGAAGTCGGTGGCCACCGCCGCCTTCTACGGCGCCATGGATCGCATCGCCAAGAAGGTCGCGGACAAGGAGCCGGTGGAAGTCTTCCGCACGGGCCTGGAGAACGTGCGCCCGATGCTGGAAGTCCGCTCGCGGCGCGTCGGCGGCGCCAACTACCAGGTGCCGACCGAAGTGCGGCCTGCGCGCCGGCAGGCGTTGGCGATTCGTTGGCTGCTGGATGCGGCGCGCAAGCGGCATGAGCGAACGATGGCCGATCGCCTGGCCGGCGAGTTGGTCGACGCGTTCAACAACAC
>JAPLSS010000911.1 GCA_026398515.1 Candidatus Sumerlaeota bacterium
GGACCCCATGCTCTTCTCGGGCCGCGTCGACAGCTCGATGTGGTAGTCCTGGAACCCGAACATGCCGTAAAGGTGAAAGACCAGTTCAATGAGGGCGCGGATCTCGCCCTTCAACTGCTCCTCGGTGCAGAAGACGTGCGCGTCGTCCTGCGTGAAGCAACGCACGCGGAACAGCCCGTGCAACACGCCCGACAATTCGTGCCGGTGCACCAGGCCGAATTCCGCCACCTTGAGCGGCAGCTCGCGGTACGAGTGGATGTCCTGGTTGTAGACCAGCAACCCGCCGGGGCAGTTCATCGGCTTGACGGCGTACGTCTTCTCGTCGATCTGCGTGAAATACATGTTCTCCTTGTAATGGTCCCAATGGCCGCTGCGATGCCAGAGGTCCTCGTTGAGGATCAGCGGGGTCTTGATTTCCTGGTAGCCGCGTTTCCGCAACTCCGCCCGGCAGGCGCCGATCATCGTGTCGTAGAGGATGACGCCGTTGGGCAGGAAGAACGGAAAGCCCGGCGCCTCGTCGTGGAAGGCGAACAGCCGCAGGTCCTTGCCGAGTTTGCGGTGGTCGCGCTTCTTCGCCTCTTCGAGCAAGCGCAGGTATTCGTCGAGCTCCTTCTTCGCCGGAAACGAGATTCCGTAGATGCGCGTCAGCATCTCGTTTTTCTCGTCGCCGCGCCAATACGCGCCTGCGACGCTCAGCAGTTTGAACGCCTTGACGCGGTCGATCGAGAGGAGGTGCGGCCCGCGGCAGAGGTCGGTGAACTCGCCCTGTTCGTACAGCGACACCGTCGTCTCGCCGTTGTTCGCCCATTCGTCCAACAACCCGACCTTGAACCGCTCGCCCTGCTCTTCATAGCGTTGGCGCGCCTCGGCGATGGGCAGGTCGACGCGCTTCGGCGCCCAGCCTTCCTTGGCGACCTTCTGCATTTCCGCCTCGATCCTGGGCAACTCCTCGACCGAGATCGGCGCCGGGAAGGCGATGTCGTAGTAGAAGCCGTCCTCGATGGCCGGACCGATGGCCAGCTTCGCCTCGGGATAGAGGCGCTTGACCGCCTGGGCGAGGATATGGCTCGACGTATGGCGGAAGATGTCCCGCCCTTCCGTGTCGTTCCACGTCACAAACTGAATCGCGGCGTCGGCGTCGAGCGTCGCGGATAAATCCATCAATGCCCCGTTGACCTTCGCGGCGAGCGCGGCGCGGGCCAGCCCGGGGCCGATGGCTTCGGCGGCCTGGGCCAGGGTGGTTCCCTGCGCCACCTGGAGCGACTTGCCGTCGGGAAGCGTGAGCGTGATCATGCGCGGGAACCTCCTTTCCAACTGGTTTGCGCGACAACGAGCCGCGCCGCCGTCTGAGGCGAGGATGCCGGACAGGGAGGTTCCGTCACGGGGCGGAGAGAATCAAGTTCTTTCCAGAGAGGAAAACAGCGATGCCCCTCTCTCGCAAGATGGTCATGCGGCGAGAGGAGACACGGAGGCTGCGGGCGCCAAAGGCTGGCGCGGGCTATGCCAGTTCCACCCGCAGTTTCTTGCCCAAAGCCGTGGCGGCGCGTCCCAACGTGGTCAACGTGACGGAGGCCGCGTCGGGGTTCAAGAGCCGATCAAGGGCGGCCCGACTTGTTTTCATCCGACGGGCCATGGCCGTCTTGGTGAGACGACGGCGCTTCATCTCCTGGGCGATCTGAAAGGCGATCACGCGCTTGAGGGCCGTGGCTTCCGCCTCCTCCAACAGCCGCTCGTCTCGCAGGAAGTCATCCAAAGAGCTGCCAAGCCGGTTCTTGTTCATGTTTCACTCCTGAAGCAGATCCGCCAGACGGCGCCGGGCTGTGGCCAACTCGTCTAAAGGCTTCATCTTCAGGGTGTATCAAAAATGATACACACATCAAGAAAGAAGCTCCTTTCACGCCGACGCCTGGTGCATTCCGTGGTATAGCTCGGCGTGGGGATTTGGGAATGCGCTGGAGTAGATGGCCGCCCCGAAGGGGCCGACAGCCTGCGGTGAGCCAGCCGAACCCGCGCGTAGCCGGGGGCGCGGACGAAGTCAAGCCCCCGGAAGAGTTCGCATTACCCCTTA
>JAPLSS010000598.1 GCA_026398515.1 Candidatus Sumerlaeota bacterium
AGAACATGATCTCACGCAGAGGCGCGGAGGCGCGGAGCGCGGCTTTTCTCTGCGCCTCCGCGCCTCTGCGTGAGTTCCTACTCCGAAAACACCCGGCAGCGCGCGGCCATCGACGTTCTCGCCTGCGCGAACTCCGCCTCCACCGCGTCCGGCGCGGGGACCTCTTGCGACAGATCCTCCACAACCAACCCGCGGAACCGCAGCGCGTCCGCCGCTTCGCCGCCCAGATGCCCTTTCAGCGCAACATAATGATGAATGCCCACGCCCTCGATGGCCCTCATGACCTGCGGCAGATTCGGCACGAAGGCCCAGCCGCTCGATCCCCGCATCGCCGGCTTTTGCGGAAGCATTCGGCCTTGGAACACGATGGCGCGGAAGGAATCGGACGTTGTCGCGGCGGAAATGGCGGTGAACGGCGCCGGCGCCACGTGGCCTTCAACCCGTCCGTTCTCGAGGACGCGCGTCGGCGGGACCAGCCAGTTCGGCGGGGTTTCCGAGCCCGCCGGCGTCGATCCCATCCCGCTCGAACGTCTCCTTGATCCACACGAAGCACCGGGCGATCGCCTCGACTTTCTCCGGACCCGGCAGCGCGGGAATCGCCGCGGCCAGCAGCGCCTTGGCCTCCTGGACGCGCGGATCGCTCTTGCGGATCGGCCGCCAGAACCTGGCCACGCCGAACGGGCCGCTGTACGACGGGGCGTCGCCGTCGGCCAGCCCGGCCAGCATCGTGTCGCCCCACATCGTGATGAGCTCGTACGTGTGCAACGAGAAGCCCAATTCAAACAACTTGATCTGGTTTGTGAACGTGGTGGCGAACTCCGACGGATTGACGCCCAGGATCGCGATGCGCATGTTCCGCAGGCACTCGATGCCGTCGATGATCCGCTGGTATTGGCGCAGAAAGCCCGTCAGGCATTCCCGGTCGCGCATGTCGATGCGGCACGAGCGAGCCACGCGGCGCCCCAGCATCCGCAAGTTGTGGTGCACGGAGAGCGAGCCGCACAGCGAGTCGCCCACCTTGCCCGGCGCCATGTCGCCGGGGACATCGTTGTTGACGATCAGGAAGACGGGAACGTCGGGAGGCAGCAGGCGGGCGGTATCCTGGACGGCGCGTTCCGACATGAAGTCGCCGCTGAAGGCGATGAGGGCTTTGATGTCGTGGAGATCGCGCTTCCAGACCTCCCAGTACGTGCGCACGTCCTCATCGCCCTGGATGACGCCCTTCTTGCAGCAGTCCTCGGCGGGGAAGATGCCGTCGATGCCGAGGGCGCTGGCGGCCTCGCGCATCGCGGCCTTCACGCTTTGGGTCAATTCGAGCGGGTAGAGGCCGCGGACCACCGGCAGAAACAGAGTCTTTCTTCTTCGTTCCACGATGGCCATGGGGATTCCTTTCGGGGTCTTGAACTTCCGGCAATCGCCTGTGCGGTGAAATGTCTAACCTCCTTACGGTTTCAGGGTCAATGGCGCTCGCTCTTCGTGGTTCCCGGCGGACGTGGGCAATGCTCAGGCGGCTGCTCCGGGGGCTGATATGGCGCCGACGGCCAAAGACAACGGCACGGGCGAAGCGGGCCATGTCGCCATTCCAACAACACGGTTCTTCCCAATTCAAGAATTCTCTTGCCTGCCCCGGGCGCCGAGACGGCTCGAGAATCCTGAGCCAAATGCGCGAGACTTGGCGCAATCAAACGCTAAGAGATTCCCTCCTCGCCCGTCTGTATCCATGAAACATGGCCTGACGAGACACTCGGTCTGGCGGAACAACGCGCTAAACTCCGGGCTGTTTCCGCGAGTCCATGTATTTCAGATTGCGGATTTGTGGGAACCATGCTCTTGTGACGATTGTCTGCGTAGTTGAAGTGTTTTCGGAAATGCGTCTTCTTGATAGGCGCTATCAATAACAAGCCTTGTTTTCCGACCAGTGCGCCGTGGCCCTTCAGGCCACCCGGAAAGAATGAAACGGGAAGCGCCCGGGGTCCGTTGCGCGACCTTCAGGTCGTACGGTTCTTCGGGCGCTCATACGGCCTACGGGTCGCACTGCGAACGTAGTTGCGGGTTCGAACGCTCTTGCCAGGAGGGGATCGCCGTGTCTGCAAAACCGCGGGACCTGCTGTTCATCGGGATGTTTGGCGCCATGACGGCCATGGCGGCCGCGCAGGCCACACAGCCGTCCGCCAAGCCTGAATCGCCCGGTCAAAGCCCGCCGGCGACCTTCGTGTTTGTCCCCTACGAGAAGATGAAAGGGCCGCAGTTGGGCAAGGACCAATCGGTCCTGCTGCCGTATGCGGAATTCCTGCGGCTGAAGGGGACGGCCGGGGCGCGGGTGGAGTCGCCGAAATTTCAGCCCAGCGCTTCGCTCGCCCAGGCCGTGTATACGGGAGCGGTCGAAGGGGGCGACGTGGCCCGGCTCGACGCGGTGTTGACGCTGGAAGCCCTGGCGCGTCCGACCGACACCCTGGAGATCCGGCTGCCCTTCGCCGGGGCGGCGTTGGAAAGCGCGGCGGTCGAAGGCCCGACGGCCTGGGTGGCGCCGCTCAGCGAAGGCTCGGGCCTGCGCGTCTTTCTGCGCGGCGAGGGCGCTCGGACGGTGAAATTGAAACTGGCGTCGAAAATGAAGACCGACGGGGCGCTCAAGCGGCTGGACGTGGGCGTGCCCCGCGCCGCGGCCGCGTCGCTCGCCCTGCGCGTAGGCGAAGACGTGGCTCTGACGCCCTCCGACGACACGCTGCCGGCCACGGTCGCGCGCGCGGCGGACGGGACGGTGGAGATCAAGGCCTCGGCCGGGGGCGCCGATGCGTTGCGCCTGGCGTTTCATCCGAGGGTGGAGGCCACCGGCGCGGCGGCGCAAATCCGCTTCGCCGTCGACGAGCAGATTCTGCTGTCGGTCTCCTCGCAATCGGCCCGCGCCCACGCGACCCTGAAGATCGACATGCTGGCGGGAACCGCCAATTCCATTGGCATTCAGCTGCCGCCGGCGGCCCGTCTTCTCAGCGTTTCCGGCTCGTTCGTGAAGGACTGGTCCGCTCCCGACGCGAAGGGCGTGACGACCGTTTCGCTGGTGCGCGGAGTGACGGAGGATTTCGACCTGGCGCTGGAGACGCAGATCGACTCGCCGGAGGCTTCCAAACCGGCGGCGCAAGCGCCGCCTTCGGAAAAACTCGAAGCGCCGGAATTTCGCGTCCCCGCCGCCACCCGCGAATCGGGCCTGATCACCGTGGCGCCGGACGCGGGCCTGAGCGTCTGGCCGGAGGAGAAGACGGGTTTGGAAGCCGTTTCCACCCCCGGCAAGGAAGGCGGCGACACGCGCGCGTTCCGGTTCGCCCAGCCCGGCTGGCGCCTGACGCTGTCGCGCCAGCTGACTCCCGCGCGCGTTCGCTCCCAGGGCGTTCTCCTCTACGAAGTGACCGACGAATTCATCCGGTTGAAATCGCGCCATCAACTCGCCATCCGCGGCCGCGGGCTGTTCGAGGCGACTTTCGACGTTCCCGAAAACTACGAACTGCGCGAGGCCGGCCCGCCCGACCTGGTGTCCGGGTTCCGCCAGCAGGGGAAGCAGGTGACGGTGAATTTCCGCGGCGAGCAGAAGACGGATTGCGCGGTGCAACTGACGCTCGAGCGGCCGCGCACCGCCGCCGGCGAGAAGGCCGCGCCCGGCGGGAAGGGCTCGCTCATTCTGGAGCCGATCCGGGCGGTGGGCGCCGACGAAGACGCGGGCACCATCGTGCTGGCCGCGCCGGTGGCGCTGCGGATCACCGAGATCAGCGCCTCCGGCCTTGAAGCGACGGATGTCCGCGCGTTGCAGGAAACGCTCGCGCCGATGCTCGGCCAGGAGATGGTTCCCGTTCTTGGCTATCGCTATTTCACGCCGAAGTTCAACGCGGTGGCGTCCATCGAGCGCCAGCGGACGCGCGCCACGTGCGACACGTCGCTTCTGGCCTCGCTCCAGCCGTCGCTGATGGCGATCCACGCGAACCTTGACTACAACGTCGAGTTCTCGGCGACCGACCAGTTCCAACTCCTCCTGCCCGCCTCGGCCGGGGAGGACGTGGTCTTCCAGGGCCAGGACATCAAGGAGAAAAACCGCGCCCCGGCTCCCGGAAAAACCGCGGCGGGAGACGCGCTCACCACTTGGACCATCCGCTTGCAGCGGCGCGTCATCGGCCCGTACCGGCTGTCGGCCTCCTTCGAACAGCCGCTGGCCGAGGCCGAGTCGGGCAAGCCCGTGCAGGTCGCGGTTCCCACGGTCCGCGCGGTGGGCGTGGCGCGCGAGACGGGTTTCCTCGCCGTGTCGCGCGGCGAGAATTTCGAGGTGCGGGTGGCGAAATCGGACGGGCTGGAGCCGCGCGACGTCAAGGAACTGCCGGCGAATCTCGCCAGCGCCTTCCTCGGATTCCGCTACTTCGATCCGCAGCGGCGGGCGCTTACCTTGGAGTTGATCCGGCATGAACTGGCGCCGGTGTTGGGCGCGTTGATCCGCCGCATGCACATCGAAACCGTGCTGAGCGACCAGCGCGAGGCGATCCACGAGGTGTATTGCGAGATCCAGAACAACCGCGAGCAGTATCTCGAACTGAAACTGCCCCAGGGGATGGAAATCTGGTCGGCGTTCGTGCGCGGGGCGCCGGTTCGCTCCTCGACCCGCCAGTCCGACGGCGCGCGGTTGATCGAGTTGACCAAATCGGAGTCGCTCGACCAGGCGTTCCGGGTCCGCGTGATCCTGCGCGAGACGTTGCCCGGCGGATCGCTTGGTCTGGCCGGCGCACTGCGGTTCAACCCGCCGACGCCGCTCAACATGCCGACGCTGCGGACGACGTGGAAGCTCTACCTGCCGGCGAAGTGGAGTTACGTCGACTTTGGCGGCGGGATGCAGCTCGTCCAGGGCGGGGCGGTGCCGTGGATCGAGCCGGCGGCGGAGAAACTGCTGAACGACCTGCCGGCGGGGATCGCCGGCGGGGTGGCCCAGGCGCCGATCAACCCGCCGTTGGCAAAGGTCGTCACGCAGTATCAAACCGCCGAAAGCGAAGAGGAAAAGAAGGCGCGGCTGCAGGGCGTGGCGCTAGAAATCCCCATCGTCCGCGAAGGGCGCCAGTTCGAATTCAGCAAACTGAGCGGCGTCGGAACCATCGAGGTCCATTACTGGAAGCCCAAGCCGCTTCTTCTGCTCCAGGGCGGCCTGGCGCTGGTCTTGTTCATCGGCCTGATGGTCGCGATGGCCCGAAGAAAGCGGCTCGCCATCGGCTGGATCGCGTTGTTGATCGCCCTTATCGGCGCCAGCCTGGCCGAGGGGCTGCCGGGCCGGCTGTTCAGCGCCGCGCTGGCCGCCTCGCTCGCCGCGTTGCTGGTCGGCCTGGCCGTCCGCGCGGTCGCCGCGGCCCGTCGAACGGTGACGACGGCACCGGCGTCGGGGCCGCCCTTGCCGCCGCCAGGCCCTAGCCCCGAAGCGCGCGCGGAAGGCCCAAGCGAGACCCAACCTCCGCGGGAAGGATAGGGGGCGAGCCATGAACCGCCGCACAGCCACTATGCTCGGTGTCGCCTGGATGTTCCTCGCGGGCGTGTTGGCTTCTTCCGCCCCCGTAGGGAAAGGCGAAGACCGCCTGAAGGCGGGACTCCCTACTCCGGCCTCCGCCTCGCCCGTGGAGATCGTCTACATTCCGCAAGAGGACTTCCCCCGCGCGCCGGGATACTCGAAGGACGGAATCTTCCTGCCGCTGTCGAAACTGACGGCGTTAGCCAAGGCCGCCTCCCAGCGCGCCGAATCGCCTCTCGCCGTCCCGACGGTCGCCTGCGGGTCGATCCAACTGACGGGCGCCTTCGACGACACGGGGCTGCGCCTCCGGGGCCAACTCGCGTTCGAGGCGACGGGCGAGGGATGGTCCGCCGCCCTCATCGACGACGGCGCCATGCCCTGGACCTCTCAGAACACCCCGGCCGACGCCGCGGCGTTCCTCGCGCGGATCGGCGGGCGCGCCTACCTGTTTGTCAAAGGGCCGGCCAAAGGGACCCTCGTCGTCGAAGCGCTGGCGCCGGCGGCGTTCGCCCAGGGCGCGGCGAAACTCTCGCTTGGCCGGTTCTATGCGCCCTGTCGCGTGGAGGCGCGCATTGGAGAGGGAGTGGAACTGGGTTCGGCTTCGGTCCCGGCGGAAAT
>JAPLSS010000388.1 GCA_026398515.1 Candidatus Sumerlaeota bacterium
GAATCCGTGCACCGCCCCGAGCTTGGCGTTGGCCAACGCCAGCCCGCCGAACAAACTGGCCAGCGCCATGTCCCCGCGCGCCGCGGCATCGCTCCCATTCTCATAGGCGCGGCGCAACGACCGGCCGGCCCTCGCCAACCCTTCGCGGCAGACGCCGTCGGTCATTGGATTTGCCTGATTGGAAACAAACACTTCAAGAAGTTGCGTCAGGGCGTCCAGTCCCGTGCTGGCGGTGACAGCCGGCGGCGCCGAGTGGGTGAGCAGCGGATCGACGATGGCCAGGCGTGGCAGCAGGTGGGGGCCGCGCATGCTGACCTTGACCCGGTGTTCGGGCGCGCCCAGGACCGCGTTGCGCGTCACCTCGGCGCCCGTGCCGGCGGTGGTCGGAATGGCGATGCAGGGCGCGGACGGGCGGGCGATCGGAAGGCCGCGCCCGATGACTTCCAGGTAGTCCATCACGTCGCCGCCATTGGTCAGGAGCGCGGCGATGGCCTTGGCCGCGTCGAGCGCGCTCCCGCCGCCGATGCCGATCGCCAGGTCGCATTCCGCCCGGCGCGCCCGGTCCGCTCCGGCGCTCACCATGGCGGTCGTCGGCTCGCCCGCGGTGGAAAACGCGACCGACTCGATCCCGCGTCGCTTCAGGCGTTCAATGAGCGGCGCAGCGCGATCGAGCGTCCGGCCAGTGACGACGAACGCAGCAAAAACGATTATCCCCACCCCTGATCGTCGGGGAAGAGATTGTTGTATTTCACGCTTGTGCGCGGCTCGGCCATCATGTCGGCCACCGTGTCGCGCCACGCCTTGTAGTGAGCCGTCTCCTTGTGCCGCGCCGGATCGTCGGCCGTGCGATAGACCTCGACGAGGACGAACCGCGTCGGGTCGTCCTGCCGCTGGCACACGTCGAACCGCGCGATCCCCGGCTCCTTCAAGCTGTTTTTCGAGTTGGCGACAGTGGCCGCCTTGAACGCTTCGACCTGATCGGGTTTCACATGAACGAACACGTGGACGATGAACATGTCGCGCTCCTCTTCTTCGGGTTCGGAGTGCGACCTTTGGGTCGTATCGAATGCTGCAAACCCATGCGACCTCAAGGTCGCACTCCGAACCTATCATAGCCCGCCGACTTGGAATCCGGCAAAGCGAATTGACAGCGATGGGGCCGGCGCCTAGCGTTTTTGGCGACGCCATCGAATTCGACATCATGGAGGCGAACGATGAAGCGCCAACCATGGGTTCCCTTTCTGGGCTTTGTCTCTCTCGCGGTAACCGCCGCGCGCGCGGAAGGCCCCGGCCTGGCCGTGTTTCGCGACGCCGACGTTCCGGTCCGGAACAGCGCTCCCTCCAATCCGGAATACCTGGCGCGGCTGGCGGGCGAGGAGGGATGGACCGTCTCGTTCGTGACCGCGGCGGACCTGGCCGACCCCAACGCCTTCAATCGCCAACGTTTCGAAGCGGTTGTTCTGCCCTATGGCGAGGCGTTTCCCCGGGAGGCGCGCGCGAACTTCCGCTCGTTCCTCAAGTCTGGCGGCAGCTTCTTCTCGACGGGCGGCTATGCCTTCAACTTCCTTTACGCTCCCGGCGGAGGGGAAACCGAAAACCTGCTCGCCAACGCCGGCTTCGAGGACGGGATGCAGGGCTGGACATCGAACCCGGCGAAACTGCCCGCGGGCGTTGCGGTCGAAGCCGTCGCCGGCGTCGCGAAGACCGGTTCGAAAAGCGCGCGCCTGAGCGTGGGGCCGTCGGCCAAAACCAACTACTATGGTCTGATCCAGGAGCTCCCCGCGCCGAAGGCCGGAACGAGGATGCAGCTGCGGGCCTGGATTCGCGCGAAGGACCTGCGCGACGGGGGCGCCTACGCCTCGCTTACCTTCTGGGACGCCCAGGGCAAGCGCTTCGA